>JBBRWZ010000038.1:0-20926 GCA_038248895.1 Candidatus Limnocylindria bacterium
GCTCGCGGAGCTCGTCCTGGACCACCGTCAGCACCTTGCGCGGGTTGGCGAGCAGGTCCTCGAGCTGGGCGATGAGCTGGATGACGGCGCGGTACTCGTCCTCGATCTTCTTGCGCTCGAGCGCCGCGAGGCGGCGGAGCTGCATCTCGAGGATCGCGTTGGCCTGCGCCTCGGAGAGGCTGAAGCGCCCCATGAGCGCGGCGCGTGCGGCCTCGGTGTCGGCCGAGGCGCGGATGGTGGCGATCACCTCGTCGAGGTTGTCGAGCGCGATCTTGAGGCCCTCGAGGATGTGGGCCCGCTCGCGCGCGCGCGCCAGGTCGAACTCGGTGCGGCGGCGGACGACCTCGCGACGGAATGTGATGTAGTGCTCGAGCATCCGCTTCAGGCCCAGCGTCACCGGCTGCCCGTCGACGAGGGCGAGCATGTTGGCGCTGAAGCTCGTCTGCAGCGCGGTGTGCTTGAAGAGCTGCTGCATCACCGTATGCGGCGAGCCGTCCCGCTTCACGTCGACGACGATGCGCATCCCATCTCGGTCGCTCTCGTCGCGAATGTCGCTCACATCGGTGATTCGTTTGGTCGATACGAGGTCCGCCATCTTCTCGATGAGCGTCGTCTTGTTGACCTGGTACGGCAGCTCGGTGATGACCACCGCCATCCGCCCGGTCTGCGTCTCCTCGAAGGCAACCTGGCCGCGCATGATGATCCGTCCACGCCCGGTGGCGTACATGTGGCGGATCGCGTCGATCCGCTCCTTCTCGCCGGTCACCGGGTTGCGCTGGTCCTCGAACCGGAAGATCGTGCCGCCGGTCGGGAAGTCGGGGCCGGTGACGATCTCTGCCAGTTCGTCGACCGACATGTCGGGGGTGTCGATGAGGCGGATGATCGCCTCGGAGACCTCCGTCAGGTTGTGCGGCGGGATGTTGGTCGCCATCCCGACGGCGATGCCGCTCGACCCATTGACGAGCAGGTTCGGCAGCCGCGATGGGAGGACGACCGGCTGTCGAAGGCGCCCGTCGTAGTTCTCGACGAAGTCGACCGTCTCCCTCTCGATGTCGGCCAGCACCTCGTCGGTGATGGCGGCCATCCGCGCCTCGGTGTACCGCATGGCAGCCGGCGGATCCCCATCGATCGAGCCGAAGTTGCCCTGGCCATCGACGAGCGGATAGCGAAGGCTGAAGTCCTGCGCAAGGCGGACGAGCGTGTCGTAGAGGGCCAGGTCACCGTGCGGGTGGTACTTCGCCATCGCCTCGCCCACCACACCGGCGCACTTGCGATAGGCGGCGGTGGAGCGGAGCCCCATCTCGTGCATCGTGTAGAGGATCCGGCGATGCACCGGCTTCAGACCGTCCCGGACATCCGGCAGCGCGCGGCTGACGATGACGCTCATGGCGTAGTCGATGTACGCCGTCCGCATCTCGTCTTCGATCGCCACCGGGCGTTCGTTGCCGCGTTCCATCTCCATTGGTTCCTACCTGCCCTGTCGCTTCTGTCGCTGATGGCGCATGGCAGGACTCATTCCCGCCGAGCTCCCGCCGCCGGAAGATCCAGTGGCAGTCCGTAGCGCGCCTTCAGGGTCCGCTTTTCGCTGGGCGACGCGCCGAGGAAGCGACCCTCCGCCTCTGCCACAAGGCGATTGTCGTCGCCACGCACCTCGCCGCTGACGCGGTAGATTCGGCGGCGCCGCTCCACGACGCGGCCGGTGGCGGTGAGGCGCTCGCCGGGATTGGCCGGGCTCCGGTAGCGGATGTGCATCTCGGCGGTGACCGCCCACGAGTCGTGGCTCGAGGGCGCCCACGCCATGACCTCGTCCAGCAGCGTGGCCAGGATGCCGCCGTGGACCTTCTCCTCCCAGCCGACAAAGTCGTGGTTGGGCACCCACTCCGTGCGTGCGGTGCCTTCGCCCAACTCGATCTCGAGATGCATCCCGATCGGGTTCTGTCCGCCGCAGGCGAAGCAGTTGTGATCCGCGAACGCATAGCGCCGCCCGTCGCCGCCGACGATCTCGCGGCTCGTGCCGATGCGCGCCGGCGCGTCGCTCACCAGCTGTCGTCCTCCTCGTCATAGCCGCCGTAGCCGCTCCACTCGTCGTCGCCGCCGCGCCGCAGGCAATGATCGGCGATAGCGAGTGCGAACGCGTGGCTGACGGCGTATCCGTCGCGCAGAAAGTTCACGGCGTCGCGGCGCTCGGCAACGCCGTTCGCCTCGAGCAGCTCGCACCACTCGTCGATTGAGCGTCCGGTCTTGGCAGCCACCTGGCGGATGTCGGCGGTGTGTCGCGATGGCATCGGTCTGTCGTCTCGTGCGTCAAGTGCGGTCTCAGATATCGAGGTTGCGGACCTTCCGCGCCTCGCCCCGGATGAAGTCGCGTCGCGGCTCAACCCGCTCCCCCATCAACGTCGAGAAGACATCGTCGGCCTCGGCGGCGTCGTTGACCTCGATGCGGAGCAGCGTGCGGGTAGCCGGGTTCATGGTCGTCTCCCAGAGCTGATCGGGGTTCATCTCGCCCAGGCCCTTGAAGCGCTGGACGCTGACGTTCTTGGTACGCCCCTCGCGGGAGAGCTCCTTCACCGCCGTGTCGCGGTCCTTCTCGCTATGCGCGTAGCGCGTCACCTTGCCGGTGCTGATGCGGAAGAGCGGCGGCTGGCAGAGGAAGAGATAGCCCTCCTCGATGACCTGCGGCATGTGGCGATAGAAGAACGTGAGCAGCAGGGTGCTGATGTGTGCTCCGTCGACGTCGGCGTCGGAGAGGAGGCAGATCTTGTGGTAGCGCAGCTTGGCGATGTCGAATGTCTCACCGATGCCGGCGCCGAGCGCGATGACGAGCGGGCGGATCTTGTCGCTGCCGAGCACCCTGTCGAGGCGTGCCTTCTCGACGTTCAGCATCTTGCCGAACATCGGCAGGATCGCCTGGTTGCGCCGGTCGCGCCCCTGCTTCGCCGATCCACCGGCCGAGTCGCCCTCGACGATGTAGAGCTCGCTCTTGGCCGGGTCGCGCTCCTGGCAGTCGGCGAGCTTGCCCGGCAGGGCCATGCCCTCCAGCGCGCCCTTGCGGATGACGAGGTCGCGCGCCTTGCGCGCTGCCTCGCGGGCGCGGGCCGAGGTGAGGCACTTCTCGATGATCCGGCGCCCGTCCGCCGGGTTCTCCTCGAGATGTTGGATGATCCCCTCGGTGACCACGTTCTGCACGATGCCCTTGATGTCGGCGTTCCCCAGCTTCGCCTTCGTCTGGCCCTCGAACTGCGGATCGGTGAGCTTGACGCTGATCACCGCCGTGAGGCCCTCGCGAACATCCTCGCCGGAGAGGTTCGCCTCCTTCTCGGAGAGCGTGCTCGACTTGCGCGCCCAGGTGTTGAGCGAGCCGGTCAGCGCGGCGCGGAAGCCGGCCACATGCGTGCCGCCGTCGACGGTGTGGATGTTGTTGGCGAAGGGGAGCACGTTCTCGGCGAAGCCATCGTTGTACTGGAGCGCGACCTCGACGTTCGTCCCGGAGACCAGCTTCTCGACGTAGATCGGGCGGGCGTTGAGCGTGGCGCGCCGGCGGTTGAGATGACGCACGAAGCTCGTGACGCCGCCCTCGAAGTAGAAGTTCTTCTCGCGGTCCGTGCGCTCGTCGACGAGGCAGATCCAGACGCCCTTGTTGAGGTACGCCGACTCGCGCAGGCGGGTCGAGATCATGTCCCACGAGAAATCGAGCGTCTCGAACATCTCCGAGTCCGGCTTGAAGATCGTCCGCGTCCCGCGGGTCCGCTTCCAGTGGTCCGGGAGCCCCCGGTTCGCCTCCGCGGTCCCGCCCTTCTGCGTCACCGGCATCGTCGGCGCGCCGCGCGTGTACTCCTGGATCCAGCGCTTGCCGTCGCGCAGCACCTCGACGTGCATCGCCTCGGCGAGCGCGTTGACGACGCTGACGCCGACGCCGTGCAGCCCGCCCGACACCTTGTAGCCACCACCGCCGAACTTCCCGCCGGCGTGCAGCACGGTCATGATGACCTCGAGGGCGCTCTTGCCGGTGCTGTGCTTGTCGACCGGGATCCCGCGGCCGTCGTCGACGACCTCGAGTGTGCCGTCGGCGTGGATCGTCACGTTGATCCGGGTGGCGACATTGGCCATCGCCTCGTCGATGCTGTTGTCGACCACCTCCCAGACGAGCTGGTGGAGGCCACGCGCATCGGTGGAACCGATGTACATGCCGGGCCGCTTGCGCACCGCCGCGAGGCCCTCGAGGACCTGGATGCTGGCGGCGGTGTAGTCGGACTCCTTCGGCCGGCGGCGGCGCGGAGCGGGATCAGCGGTCATGAACGGTTGGCCACCTCCAGGCCGTGGTCGATCGGCTCGACCGGTATCGCGGCAGATCCGGCGGAGCCGCGCGTGATGATGGCGTAGATCCGGTCCAGCTCCTCGTCCGAGTAGAAATCGATGGTGAGGCGGCCGCCGCGGCGCGTGCGGCTGATCGCCACCTTCGTCGCGAGCAGCCCGCGCAGCTGAGCCTCGACATCGGCGAGATCATCCGGCAGCTGTGCCTGGGGGCGCGGAACGGTCGGGGTGTCACGCTTCCGCCGCACGAGCTCCTCGGTCTGCCGCACCGAGAGGCCCTGCTCGCGCACGACGGCGAGCACGGCACGCTGCAGCTCGGGGATCGTGATGGCGGCGAGTGCCCGACCATGCCCCTCGCTGATCGCGCCGTCGACGATCGCCTGCCGAGTTTCGGCGGCGAGGTCGAGCAGGCGCAGCGCGTTGCTGACGGCGACCCGGCTCTTGCCGACCTGGCGAGCGACCGCCTCGTGGGTGAGGCCGAAGCGCTGCGTCAGCTCGCGATACGCGAGCGCCATCTCGACGGCGTTGAGGTCGGCTCGCTGCAGGTTCTCGATCAGCGCCAGCTCGAGCTGCTCGCCACCCTCGGTGACGCGCACGATGGCCGGGATCCGATCGAGTCCGGCGAGGCGCGTCGCACGGAGGCGCCGCTCGCCGGCGATGAGCTCGTAGTCACCGTCCGCAAGGGCGCGCACAACGACCGGCTGCAGCACGCCATGGACGGCAATCGAGGCCGCCAGCTCCCCGAGCCGCTCGTCGTCGAACTGGGCGCGCGGCTGGTGCGGGTTGCGCCGAATGCGCTCGATGGGCAGCTGCAGCACGCCCGGTTCGCTGCTGGTGGGTCGCGGGATGAGGGAGTCGAGCCCGCGTCCGAGTCCGAACGAGCGGTTCGCGCGCTCGCTAGCCACGGGCGGCGACCTCGCCCGCGAGCGAGCGGTACGCGACGGCACCGCGCGACGCCGGGTCGTAGAGGGCCACCGGAAGCCCGTGGCTGGGCGCCTCCGAGAGCCGAACGCTCCTGGGCACCACCGTGTCGTAAACCGTCCCGTTCATGTGCCGTCGCACCTCAGCCGCCACCTGGGCGGAGAGGTTCGTGCGCCCGTCGAACATCGTGAGCAGCACGCCCTCGATCTCGAGGCGCGGATTCAGTCCCTCGCGCACGAGGCGGATCGTGTTCACCAGCTGGCTCAGGCCCTCCAGGGCGTAGTACTCGGTCTGGATCGGAATCAGCACGCCGTCCGCGGCGGTGAGCGCGTTCACCGTCAGCAGGCCGAGCGACGGCGGACAGTCGATGAGCACACGGTCGTAGCGCCCGGCAATTGTCGCCAGGCTTGCCGCCAGCCGTCGCTCACGCGCCGGGACGTCGACCAGCTCCACCTCGGCACCGGCGAGCGCGGGCGTCGACGGGACGAGGTCGAGGCCGTCGATCGGCGTGCCGACCACCAGCTCGTCGAGCGGAGCGCGGTGGATGAGGACGTCGTAGACGGATCGGTCGAGCGCGCGCCGGTCAACACCCAGTCCGCTGGTGGCGTTTCCCTGGGGGTCGAGATCGATGACGAGCGTGCGGCTCCCGGAGAGCGCCAAGTAGGCCGCCAGGTTCACCACCGTCGTCGTCTTTCCGACGCCGCCCTTCTGGTTGGTGCAGGCCGTGACCCTGATCACGAGCACTCCGCAGCGAGTTCAGATGGGGCACGTTCATTCTACCAGTTTGGCGTGGCATTCGCCGCTTGGCGTGGCCCTCCGAGACCCGGCGTTTCACGTGCAACCCGGGCGTTTCACGTGAAACATTGTGGATAACCGGCCTCACGCCCGCGACCGGTATACTCGGGTCCAGCCGCCCACCCAATCGGTCTCCGGGGAGTTCCGGCCATCACGTACACGAGCGCACTGCTTGCCATTCTGGCGGGCATCATTCACGCCGGACTCACCCCCGTCATCCAGGTCGCGGGGGTCTATCCGAACGTCGCCCTCGTCGCGGTGGTCCTCGTCACCGCCGTGTTCGGATTCGGGCAGGGCACCATCTGGGCCTTCGCCACGGGACTGACCGCCAACCTGCTCGTGAGCCAGCCGCTCGGCAGCCTCCCCCTGACCCTCCTGCTGGTGAGCGCGCTCGTGGCGGGGGGTGACCGGTTCCTCGGTCGCGCGGTGTGGGTCTACCCGGTGCTGGCGGCATTCGTCGGCAGCCTCGTGGCCGACGCGGCAGGGCTCGCCATCGGTCGCCTCGTCGGTGATCCGGTTTCGGGCGGCGACGCGCTGGCCATCATGCTGCCGGCGGCGGTGCTCAATGCAGCCCTCGCCGGACTGCTCCTCCCGCCGGTGCGGCTCGTCGCGGCGCGCATGGGGCTCTTCGAGGAGCGCCCCGCGTGGTGACCCGCGGTGGCTGACCTCAACGAGGGGCGCGGACGCGACCTGCCGCGCTCACGTGCGCGCTTCCTCGCCTTCGGCCTGGCCGGCATCCTCATCTTCGTCGCCCTGGCGGGTCGCCTGGTGCAGCTGCAGATCGTCGATGGCGCCACGTACGAGCGTCGCGCGGCTGCGGTGGGGTCGGTGGAAGTGGCGATTCCTGCCGCCCGCGGCCTCATCTTCGACCGCGAGGGCCGCCCGCTGGCGGTCAACGTCCCGTCCTGGACGGTGAAAGCTCGCCCCGCCGATCTGCCGGGTGAGCGGACCGGCCTCGTCCTCGGCGAGGTGGCCAGCGTCACGGGCACCTCGCCGCTCGAGCTCCGGGCGCGGCTCGATGCGTTCCACGGCTCGCCGTACGACCTCGTCCCGCTCGCGCGCGGCATCGACCGCCCGGCGGCGCTGCTGCTCGGCGAGCGCGCGGTCGCCCTGCCGGGCATCGTGGTCGAGGCGGAGCCGATTCGTCGCTACCTCGACGAGAACGGCGCCGTCGACGGCTCGCTCCTCTCGCACGTCGTGGGCTACACCGGGCCAGTGGCCGCCGACGAGCTCGATGCGCTCGAGGCGGACGGCTATCTGCCGGACGACGCCATCGGTCGCGCCGGCGTGGAGGCGAGCTACGAGGAGGAGCTGCGCGGGACGTACGGCAGCCGGCTCGTCGAGCGCGATGCCGATGGGCGCACCGGCGCCGTGCTCGACACGGTCCGGCAGCCGGTGGCGGGTCCGAACCTGCAGCTGACCATCGACGCCAGGGTGCAGCGCACGGCGACCGAGGCGCTCCAGTGGGGCATGGACGCCGTCGGCGTCAAGCAGGGCGTGACGATCGTCATGAACCCGCAGACCGGCGAGATCCTGGCGATGACGTCGCTCCCCGCGTACGACAACAACAAGTTCGCCGACGGAATCAGCGGGACCGACTACCAGGCGTACCTCACCGCCGACGGACAGCCGCTCCGCAACCATGCGATCAGCGACATCTATCCGCCCGGCTCGACCTTCAAGCTCGTCACCGCCATCGGCGCGCTCGAGGAGGGTGTCACCACCGCCACCCAGCGCTGGCCGACGTACGGGTGCTACCAGATCCCCGGCGCGCCCAACGGCCAGTGCCTCTTCGATTGGAATCGGAAGGGCTTCGGCCCGCTCGACATGACCGATGCGTTCGCCGTCAGCTCGGACACCTACTTTTACCAGATGGCCGTCAAGCTGGGGGTCGACCGCCTCGGCCACTGGGCCGAGCAGCTGGGCTTCGGGCAGCCGACGGAAATCCGCCTGCCGGGCGAGGCGGACGGTATCGTGGCCAGCACCAGGTGGGCCCAGTCACAGGGCCGCCCAAGCGTCTTCACCGGCGAGCTCGCCCAGGCGGGCATCGGGCAGAACGTCATCGCGGTCACGCCGCTCCAGCTGCTGAATGCCTACGCGGCGCTCGCCAATGGCGGGCACCTCATGCGACCCCAGATCGTGCGTGGCCTCGCGGCCGACGACGGGACGCTGCTGGCGCCCGCCGCGCCGGAGATCCTCGGCGAGGTCGGCGCCAGTGATGCCACGCTGCAGACGATGCGCATCGGCACGCGCGAGGTGATCACCACCGGGCACGCCTACAACATCCGCGACCTGCGCCTCCCCGGGGCGCTCTCGGGCAAGACCGGCACCGCCGAGTTCGGGGAGCCGACGAGCGAGGGGACGCTGCCGTTCCACTCGTGGTTCGTCGCCTACCTGCCGAGCACCCCCGGCGCGACCGACGCCGACCTTGCCGTCGTGACGTTCGCCTACTCCGCGGTCGTGCCCGGGAACGTGTCGCTCGAGGTCGTGAAGTACTTCCTGCAGCAGTACTACGGCCTGGACCAGGACCTGCGGCTCGACCCGCGCGACTTCAGCCTCGTGGCGGCGAACTGACCATGGGCGGCGTCAGCACGACCATCGGCGGCTCCGCCATGCGCCGCGAGTGGCGCACCTTCGACCTTCAGCTGTTCGTCTACGTGCTGCTGCTGATCACGTTCGGCGTCGTCATGGGCTACTCGGCCAGCTACAACGACCCGGCACCGGCCGGCGCGCTGAGCCAGCCGGTCAAGACCGTCATCTGGGCCGCCATCGGTCTCACCATCTACTTCGTCGCCGCCAGCGTCGACTATCACTGGCTCCAGACGTTCACCGGACCCATCTACCTCGCTGTCCTCGGCCTGCTGGCGCTCACGATGGTGCTGGGCACCAGTCTCTTCGGCGCGCAGATGTCGATCAGCGTCGCCGGCCTCGACTTTCAGTTCAGCGAGGTCAGCAAGGTGCTGATGATCGTCGTGCTCGGATCGTTCCTCGCCGGGCGGCGCGGCCGCATCGGTCGGCTCTCGACGATCGTCGGCGCCACGGCGCTGATGGCGGTGCCGACGTTCCTCGTCTTCCGCCAGCCGGACCTCGGCACCGCCCTGGTCTTCGTCGCGATCCTGGCCGGGATGCTGTTCATGAGCGGCGCCAGCATCGGGTGGCTGGCCATCTTCACCGGCGCAGTCGTCGCCGCCGCCCCGTTCGCCATCGGTGCGCTCCAGGACTACCAGCGCCAGCGACTCTTCTGCTTCCTCGATCCGTATGCCGATGCGCAGGGCGCGTGCTACCAGCTCGTGCAGGCGCTCAACGCGGTGGGCTCCGGCGGCCTCTTCGGCCAGGGTCTCACCGCGGGGCGCCAGAACCAGGCGGGGCTGCTGCCGGTGCAGAGCACCGACTTCATCTTCACCGTCGTCGCCGAGGAGCTCGGCCTCGTCGGCAGCCTGCTGCTGCTCGGACTCTTCGCGCTGCTGCTGTGGCGCATCCTGCGCATCGGCTGGGACGCTCGCGACGCGCTGGGCTCGATGGTGGCGGTGGGGCTGGCCAGCCTCATCCTCTTCCAGGTGCTCGTCAACGTCGGGATGGTGATCGGGGTCATGCCGGTCACCGGCATTCCGCTGCCGTTCGTGACGTACGGCGGCTCGTCGCTGATCTCGCTGCTGTTCGGGATGGGGATCCTGCAGTCGGTCCGCGTCCACGCGGAGAAGCCGACCTTCTGAGGGGCGCTGTCAGCCCGGCGACGCGGCAGTCTGGGCGTCGGTCGGGGGCTCCGCGTCATCCTCCGCCAGGGGCGGTCGCTCGCCGGTGACGTCGTGGCGCGCCACGAGCGGCTCCTCACCCGACAGCCGGCGGAAGCCGTACCGATACAGGTCGCGCCCAATGGCCACCACCGGCGCCGCCAGGATCGCCCCGCCGATGCCGAACAGCGCCCCGCCGATGACGAGCGCGGCGATCATCACGGCCGGATGGAGCTCCACGGCGTCGCCCATCACCTTCGGCACCAGCAGGTTGTTCTCGAGCTGCTGCACGACGGTATAGAGGATGACGACGGCGACCACCGCTGCCGGCGAGATGGTCAATGCGATGAGGATCGCCGGGATGGCGGCGATGATCGGACCGATGATCGGGAACCACTCCAGCACGCCGGCGATCAGCGCCAGCACGAGCGTGAAGCTGCCGAGCTCACCGAAGCCGATGAGCGTCAGCAGGCCGAGCCCGAGCGCGGTCGCGACGAAGATCGACGCCCCGAGGAGCAGCTGGCCACGGACCCATCGACCGCCGATGCGGGCCAGGATGGCGAGCACGGAACCGGCATCGAGGCGCCATGCCGGCGGCAGCGCGCCCTCGACGGCACGCGGGAACGCCTCGCGATCCTTGAGGACGAAGAAGAGCCAGACCGGGATGATGACGAGACCGACGACGAAGGTCGCGGTGCGCACGAGCGTGCCGACGAGCGGCCCGGCGATGGCCTGCAGGACCTGCCCGAACGCCTCGCGGCCGCTGGCGATGGACGCGTCGATCATGTCGCGCAGCTCCGGCGGCAGCGCCAGGCTTGCGTACCAGCGCGCCAGCTGATCCTCCCAGTCCCTGATCTGCGCGCCGAACTCCGGTGCGCGCTCGATGAGCTCGCGCGCCTGCTGCCCGATCGGCGGGGCCACGAAGGCGACGATGAGCCAGACGAGCGCCACCACAGCGGCGTAGGCGGCGATCACGCCCGCCCAGCGCGGCACGCCGATGCGCTGGAGGCGTGTCACCACCGGGTCGAGCACGAACCCGAGCGCCACGCCGATGAAGAAGGCCGGCAGGGCGCCGCGCGCCGACCAGATGAGCCATGCCACGAAGACCACCATCGCGAGCGCGAACAGCGAGAGGCGATGACGTCGGACGGCGCCGAGCAGCTCGGCCATGGCACTCCTTTCGCGCGTGGTCAATCCGGTGAATGGGCGCCGTCATCATACGGGCCGCTCGCTTCGCGTCCGTCGCCCCGGGGCGGTACCATCTGGCGTTGTCATGACCGATCGCCCTCACGCCGACCAGCCACGCCAGCGCTGGCAGCTCCTCTTCTCGCGCCGCGCCCCGGCCCTCCGCATGCGCCAGGCGGACCTCGTCCCCGCGTTCGCGGAGGCGTTCACCCAGGCCGGCCTGCCGCTGAGCCACACCAACGCGGTGAAGCCCCGGCCGCGCATCAAGCTGGCCGCCAACCCGCCGATTGGCCTGGAGCTGCGCGGCGAGATCGTCGAGGCGTACTTCGACGATCTCGTGCCGATCGAGCGCATCAGGGCCGCCGGGCAGCTCTTCCCCGACGGGATCGAGATGCTCGACGCCCGCGAGGTGTGGCATGGCTTCCCCTCCGCCGCGTCCCAGCTGCGCGCAGCCGAGTACGAGGTGACGGCCATCGGCAACGACGAGCTCACCAGCGACGAGCTCCGCGGCGCGGTGGTCCGGCTCCTCGCCGCCGACACGCTGCCGGGGCGGCGCCGCAAGGGGGAGTCGGAGCGGCGGGTCGATGCCGGTGAGCGCGACCTCCGCCCGCTCATCGAGGACGTGGAGGTGCTCGACGTCGACGAGAAGGCGCACAAGGCACGCCTGCGGATGGTGCTGCGTCTCGATGCCACCGGCGCGGGCCGACCCGAGGACGTGGTGCAGGCGCTCGACCTGCCGCTGCGCACCGTGGCCGCGGTACGCAGCAAGCTCCTCTTCGTTGACACCCCCCCGATCGCTCGGTAGAATTCTCGGTCCGCGGGCGACCACGGGTCGGCCCGCGTCGTCGTGCGCGCCACAGCGCGCCCACGTTCGCCATCCCATTCATACATCACGGAGTTGGCCATGTACGCTGTCGTCACCACCGGCGGCAAGCAATACCGCGTCGAGGCCGGCAGCGAGCTTCTCGTCGAGAAGCTGGCGGTCGATCCGGGCGCATCGGTCACCTTCGATCGCGTCCTGCTGATCGGCGACGGCGACGACGTCACCGTCGGCACCCCGCTCGTGTCCGGCGCCACCGTCATCGGTACGGTGCTACGGGCGGAGCGCGGACCGAAGATCGTCGTCTTCAAGTTCAAGCAGAAGGTCAAGTACCGCCGCCGCACCGGCCACCGCCAGGACATGGTCCGGGTGCGGATCGACGAGATCAGCGCCAACGGCAGCCGCTCGAAGGCGGCCGCGAAGTCGGAAACCGCCACCCCGGCCACCGCGGACGCGGCGCCACCGACCGAAACGGCGCCAACCCAGAAGCCGAAGCGCGCGACGCGCGCCAGGGCGGCAAGCGGGACGAGCCGCACGACGCGCAAGTCCGCCGCCACGGCCGGCACCGGTGACGCCACCGCGAAGCCGAAGCGAGCCGCTCGCAGCCGCAAGCCGGCCGCTGCCGCGGACGACGAGAAGGAGTAACACCCATGGCCCACAAGAAGGCTGGCTCGTCCAGCAGGAACGGCCGCGACAGCGCCGGCAAGCGGCTCGGCGTCAAGCGCGGCGACGGGCAGCTCGTCAACGCCGGCACGATCATCGTCCGGCAGCGCGGCAGCACGTTCAACGCCGGCGAGAACGTTGGCATGGGGCGGGACTACACCCTCTTCGCCACCACCAACGGGACCGTCAGGTTCACCCATCAGACGCGCGCCAAGAAGCGCGTCAGCGTCGTCGCCGCCCAGGCCTAGCGGCCGAGCGAGGACGTCGCACGCACCCCGGAGTACCCATGAAGACCGAGATCCATCCCCAGTACCACCAGGCGCAGGTCCATTGCGTCTGCGGCAACAACTTCACCGTGGGCTCGACCGCCGAGTCGATCCGGGTCGAGGTCTGCAGCAACTGTCACCCGTTCTACACCGGGACACAGAACATCGTCGACACCGCCGGTCAGGTGGAGCGGTTCCAGAAGCGCATGGAGCGCGCCCTGCGCTGAGCGCGCCCCACCGCCCACACCCCGCACCGATGCGCCGGTCGCCCTCGTGGTGGCCGGCGCGTCTTGCGCCCCACCTGCTCTTCCTCATCCCCGAGCTGGTCATGGCCGCGGGACCGTTCGTCGTCGAGACGGTTGGCGCCACGGCGGGCCGCGCGAAGTTTCGGATGCCGGACTTTTTCTACGGCGGCCAGGCGCTCATCGAGGGCGTCATGATGCGCGGTCGCACCACGGTCGCCATGAGCGTCCGTCCACCGTCGGGGGAGATCCAGACATTCTCCGAGGAGCTCCCATCCGCGCTCACCCGTGGCCGCTGGGTGAAGGTTCCCTTCGTGCGCGGCGTCTTCGTCCTCTACGAGACACTCGTGCTCGGGACGCGGATGCTGATGCGATCGGCGGCCATCGCCGCCGAGGGAGAGGACATCCAGATCGGCAAGGCGACGATGGTGGGGACCATGATCTTCAGCCTCGGCTTCGCCGTGGTCCTCTTCTTCCTGCTGCCGCTCTTCCTCTCCACGTTCGCAGAGGGCGTCACCGACTCGGACATTCTCGCCAACCTCCTCGAGGGGCTCATCCGGCTCGTGATCTTCATCGCCTACATCGGCCTCATCGGGCAGATGGCTGATATCCGGCGCGTCTTCGCCTATCACGGCGCCGAGCACAAGGCCATCAGCGCCAACGAGGCGCAGCGGCCGCTCACCCCCGACGAGGTGGACCGCTTCAGCACCGCCCACACGCGCTGCGGGACGACGTTCATCCTCATCGTCGTCGTCATCAGCATCTTCTTCTTCAGCCTCATTCCCCGGGCCGGGGTTCCACTGCCGCTCCTCTTCCTCTCGCGCGTCATCCTCGTGCCGTTCATCGCCGCCGTCGCGTACGAGCTGGTGCGCTTCGGCGCGAGCCACTACGGCAATCGGCTCGTCCGCGCGATCTACGCGCCGGGCCTCTGGCTGCAGTCGCTCACCACGCGACCACCGGACCGCTCGATGCTCGAGGTCAGCATCGCGAGCCTGGAGAGCTGCCTGGCGGCGGACCGCGCCGCCGCCCCGCCCGCCACCGGCGTGCTGGCTCCCGCCGCCGACGCATGATCGACCGCCTGCGCGAGGCGGAGGCGCGGTACGAAGAGATCAGCCGCCTGCTCGGCACCCCCGACGTGGCGAGCGACCCGGCGCGCCTCACCGAGCTCGGACGCGAGATGGCCCGCCTCGAGCCGGTGATCACCGCTTTCCGCGCCTGGACGGCGACGCGTGAGCAGCTCGCGGCGGCGCACGGCATGACCGCGGATTCGGATGACGAGGTGCGCGAGATGGCACGCGACGAGGTGGAGACGCTCGAGGCGCGGGCGGCGGCGCTCGACGAACAGCTGCGGACGCTGCTCGTCCCGAGAGATCCGAACGACGACCGCAACGTCATCGTCGAGATCCGCGCCGGCGCCGGTGGCGACGAGGCCGCCCTCTTCGCCGCCGACCTCTTCCGCATGTACCTCCGCTACGCGGAGCGCCGCCGCTGGAAGGCGGATCTGCTCTCGAGCTCGGAGAGCGACGGCGGTGGCCTCAAGGAGGTGATTGCCGAGATCCGAGGCGACGCCGCCTACTCGCGCCTGAAGTGGGAGTCCGGCGTTCATCGTGTGCAGCGGGTGCCCGCGACCGAGGCGGCGGGGCGCATCCACACGTCGACGGCGACAGTGTCGGTGCTGCCGGAGGCGGAGGAGGTGGACCTCGAGCTCGACGAGCGGGACCTGCGCATCGACGTCTACCGCTCGAGTGGTCCCGGTGGGCAGAGCGTCAACACCACCGACTCGGCGGTGCGGATCACGCATCTCCCGACGGGGACCGTGGTCGCCATCCAGGACGAGAAGAGCCAGCACAAGAACAAGGCCAAGGCGCTCACCATCCTCCGGGCGCGGCTGCTCGAGGTGGAGCGCCAGCGGCAGGCGGAGGAGCGCGGCGAGCAGCGCCGCTCGCAGGTGGGCAGCGGCGATCGCGCGGAAAAGATCCGCACCTACAACTATCCCGACGACCGGATCACCGATCACCGCGTGGGGCTCACCGTGCACAACCTGCCCGGCATCCTCGAAGGCGACCTGGATCGGATCGTCGAACCGCTCGCCGAACGCGACCGCGCAGACCGGCTGGCCGATCTCGGAGCCGACGAGGCCTAGACCGATGTCGACATCGGGGACGTCGATCGGCGAGGTCATCGCCGACGCGACGCGCCGGCTGCGCACCGCCGATGCGGACACGGCACGCCTCGACGCGGAGCTCCTGCTCGGCCACGTCCTGGGGCGCGATCGCGCGTGGCTGCTCGGCCACGGCGAGGCGCCGGTCGAGCCCGAGTCGCTCGTCCTGCTCGCCGACCTCGTGGAGCGCCGCGCCGCCGGCGAGCCGGTGGCGTACCTGCGCGGCTTCAAGGAGTGGTTCGGGCTCCACGTCCGCACCGACCCGCGGGCGCTCATCCCGCGCCCCGAGACGGAGCTCCTGGCCGAGGTGGCGATCACGGAGATCGCCCGGCGGCTCGGCGCTGATCCCGGCGGACCGCCGGTCGTCGTCTGGGAGGTGGGCACCGGCAGCGGGGCCGTTGCGCTGGCCATCGCGCTCCGCTTTCGGGTGGCGCTGCGGCTGGAGCGGGTGCGACTCGCGGCGAGCGACCTCTCCACGGACGCGCTCGAGCTCGCCGCCGAGAACCTGGCGGCGCACCGCGTCTCCGGGCTCGTCACGATGGCCTGCACCGACCTCCTCGACGGCGCCGGTGAGCTCATCCCGCGTCCGGATGTGCTCATCGCCAACCTGCCATACCTCGCGTCGGCAGAGGTGGCCACGGCACGCGGGTCGATCGCACACGAGCCGGCACGGGCGCTCGACGGCGGTCCGGACGGGCTCGACCTGATCCGTCGCCTCCTCCGCGCGGCGCCGGCCGTCCTCAGGCCGTCGGCGACGGTCCTGCTGGAGATTGGTGAGCGGCAGGGAGACATGGTGCGTGGTCACGTCCCGCACGGAGCCAGCGTCGAGCTGCTCCCCGACCTTGCCGGCGTGGGGCGCGTGGTGCGCATCGACATGCGAGCCTGACCGACAAGGGGTCCCACAATGGGTCCAACATGACCGATCAGCTGCCACCGACCGATGACGGGGTCGCGCGCGCCGTCCAGCTCCTCTCGGAGGGCCGCATCGTGGCGTTCCCGACCGACACGGTCTACGGCGTGGCGCTCTCCCATGCGCACGCCGAACGCCTCTCGACGCTCTTCGCGCTGAAGCGACGCCCCGTCGACCGCCGCATCCCGGTTCTGGTTGCCTCCCTCGAGCAGGCCGCCGAGGCGGCGGGGGCGATCGTGGACGAGCGGGCGCGAGCCGTCGCCGAGCGATGGTGGCCGGGGCCGCTCACCGTGGTGCTGCCCACGCGGACCCACGGCGACACCGTCGCGTTCCGTGTCCCGGATCATCCTGTCGCGCTCGCGCTCATCGCCGCGGCCGGACCGCTGCTCGCGACCAGCGCCAACATCTCCGACCAGCCGGACACGCTGGGCGCGGACGAGGTGCTCATCGCGTTCGCCACGCAGCAGGACGAGCTGGCCGCGGTGATCGACGGCGGTCCGGTTCCCGGTGGCGTCGCCTCCACTGTCGTCGACCTCTCGGTCACTCCGGCCCGCATCCTGCGCCGCGGTCCGGTCACCGATGATCAGCTCGCCGCGGTGATCGACCTGGCGTAGCTTCCCGGGGTCGCGCCGCCGCGTTGCCGCGTCGCCCGGTCCCCGTCGCGTTGCCGCGCCGCCGCGCCCCCTGCTCGCGCCCCCCTCGGACGCGCGTGCCCCCGAATTGACCATCCGGACCGGAAAGCGCCTCGGTGCTCGGTCGCCGCCGAGGGGATGTGCCCCCGATTGCGTCCAAACGACCGAGGACGGCCTGAATCTCGGTCCGGATGCGCAGATTTGGAGCACCGGGGAGGGTGCCTGGCAGCGACCGCGACCAGATCGCTCGCCGCCTGCTCGCGCCCCCCTCGGACGCGCGTGCCCCCGAATTGAGCATCCGGACCGGGAAGCGCCTCGGTTCGCGGTCGCCGCCGAGGGAATGTGCCCCCGATTGCGTCCAAACGACCGAGGACGGCCCGAATCTCGGTCCGGATGCGCAGATTCGGAGCACCGGGGAGGGTAGTGGGATGCAGCCGCACTCTCCGCGCTTGATGCGCGTGGCGGGGAGCGGGGTGCGACCGGGGGACGGGTGGCCCACGGATGCTCCCTCGCGCGGTCGGAGGGGCGGATTACACTGCGCGGACCATGCGCGTCGCCATCGGCTCCGACCATGCCGGGTTCGGCCTCAAGGGGGAGCTGTGCACGCTGCTCGACGACCTGCGCGTCGAGTACCGCGACTTCGGCACGTTCAGCGCCGATCCGGTCGACTACCCCGACTACATCGCGCCCGTCGCTCGCGCGGTGCGTGACGGCGACTTCGAGCTGGGGATCGTGCTCGGTGGGAGCGGCACCGGCGAGGCGATCGTCGCCAACAAGGTCCGCGGCATCCGCTGCGTGGAGGCGACGGACCCGGTGACGGCGCGCCTCGGACGCGAGCACAACGACGCCAACGTCCTCGCGCTGGGCGCACGGATCGTCGGCACCGAGCTGGCACGGGCGTGCGTGCGCGCCTTCCTCGACGGCTCGTTCGAGGGCGGACGTCACGTCCCGCGGATCGCGAAGATCCACCGCCTCGAGGCCGACGAGGCGAACCGGCAGGCGTAGACCGATGCCGGTCGCGCTCGACGACCGCGACCGTGCGCTGCTCGCCGGCGACCGCGGCGCGGGCGCGGCGTTCGCGATGCGACTCGTGCTCCTGGCGGCCGAGGCGCTCGGGGCGCGGCAGCTGATCGACATCAGCGGCGCACACGTCGACTCGTGCCTCTACCACGGCCAGGCGACGCTCGACTTCGTCGAGCGGCTGCGGGCCGGCGATGCGCGGGTGACCGTCCCGACGACCCTCAACGTGGGCGCCGTCGACCTGCTCCACCCCGAGCTGTGGCACGGGTCGCCGGAGGTGGCGGAGGCGGGCCGGCGCCTGATGGAGGCGTACCGCGCGCTCGGCTGCCGGCCGACGTACACCTGCGCCCCGTACCAGCTCCCGTTCGCCCGACCCGCGCTCGGCGATCAGGTGGCGTGGGCGGAGTCGAACGCCATCGTCTTCTGCAACTCCGTCCTGGGCGCGCGGACGGAGCGCTATGGCGACTTCACCGATATCGCCTGCGCGATCACCGGCCGCGTCCCGGACGCTGGACTTCACCGGACCGAGGCGCGCCGCGCGACCCTGGTGCTGCGGCTTGCCGACGACGTCCCGCCCGCGCTCCGCGACGCCGACGTCCTGTACCCGGTGCTGGGCATGGTGCTCGGACGGCGCGCCGGTTCCAGCGTGGCGGCCCTGGTGGGGCTGCCGGCCGGTCTCGACGAGGATCGCCTCAAGGCGATCGGCGCGGCCGCCGCCTCGTCCGGCGCGGTGGCGATGTTCCACGCCGTCGGCTCGACCCCGGAGGCGCCGACGCTCGCGGCGGCGCTCGGCGGGCGGGACACAGGAGCGGCCGTGGAGGAGACGATCACGCTGGCCGAGCTGCGGGGAGCCCGCGACGCGCTGACGACGGGCGACGATCTCCCGCTGGCGGCGGTGTCGCTCGGGACGCCGCACGCCTCGCTCGGCGAGCTCCGCGCCATCGCCCGTGCGGTGGACGGCCGCCGCACCAGGGTGGAGCTCCTCGTCTCGACCGGGCGCGACGTCCTGGCCGCCGCGGACAGCGAAGGCATCGCGGCACGCCTCCGCGCGGCCGGCGTGGAGCTGCTCGTCGACACGTGCAGCTATCTCAGTCCCGTGCTGCGCGAGGTTCCGGGGGCGGTGATGACCGACTCCGCGAAATGGGCGGCGTACGCCCCGGGCAACGTCGGGCGCGAGGTCGTCTTCGCGAGCCGCGACGACTGCCTTGCGTCGGCGGTCAGCGGGCGCGTCACCATCGACCTCGCCCCGTGGGGCGGGGCATGACGAACCGCGGCATCCACGGGGAGGCGCTCGTCCTCGACGAGCCGCTCAGCCTCTGGGGCGGGCTCGACCCCGCGACCGGGCGCATCGTTGACGCGCGACACCCGCAGCGAGGGGCGTCGGTGAGCGGTCGCGTGCTGGCCATGTCCGCGGTCCGCGGCAGCTCGTCGTCATCATCGGTGCTTGCCGAGGCGGTGCGTGCCGGCACCGCGCCGCTCGCCGTCCTCCTCGGGGAGCGCGACCTCATCCTGTCGGTCGGCAGCGCGGTGGCGGAGGAGCTGTATGGCGTGCGGGTGCCGATCGTGGTCTGGCCCCGTGCCCGGCTCGCGGCGCTGCGCACCGGTGATCGCGTGATCGTCGCGGATTCGTGACGCCCCTCGGGATCGGGCGCCGGCCCCCGCCGTAGCCACCGCGGCTGCGGCGGCATCGGTACACTGCATGGATGGACCCGTGGGCACACCTCGAAGCGGCTGATCCGGAGATCTATCGCGTCGTCCAGGACGAGGGCGAGCGGACACGGCGCCACCTCGAGCTGATCGCCAGCGAGAACTACCCGAGCCTGGCCGTGCTGGAGGCGATGGGCAGCATCCTGACCGCGAAGTACGCGGAGGGGTACCCGGGGCGGCGCTACTACGGCGGCTGCGAGGTGGTCGACATTGCCGAGAACCTGGCCCGCGACCGCGCGAAGGCACTGTTCGGCGCGGAGCACGCCAACGTGCAGCCGCATGCCGGCGCGCAGGCCAACATGGCCGTCTTCCACGCCCTGCTGGAGCGGGGTGACCGGGTCATGGGCCTCTCGCTCGACCAGGGCGGACACCTGACGCACGGCTCACCGGTCAACTTCTCCGGCCAGTACTACGACTTCGTCCCGTACACCGTCGATCGGGAAACGCAGCGCATCGACATGGACGTCGTGCGCGATCTCGCCCGCGAGCACCGTCCGAAGCTCATTCTCACCGGCGCCACCGCCTATTCGCGGCTCTGGGACTTTGCGGCCTTCCGCGACATCGCTGACGAGGTCGGCGCGCTGCTCATGACCGATATGGCGCACTTCGCCGGGCTGGTGGCCGCCGGCGTGCACCCCTCGCCGGTGCCGTATGCGGACGTCGTCACCACCACCACCCACAAGACGCTGCGTGGCCCGCGCGGGGGCATGATCCTGTCGCGCGAGGAGCACGCCAGGGCGATCGACAAGGCCGTCTTCCCCGGCATCCAGGGCGGTCCATTGATGCACGTCATCGCCGCCAAGGCGGTCGCCTTCCGCGAGGCTCAGACCGATGCCTTCCGGCGCGACCAGGAGCAGACCGTTGTGAACGCCCGCGTCCTCGCCGACGCGCTCGCATCGCGCGGCGCCTCGATCGTCTCCGGCGGCACCGACAATCACCTCATGCTCGTCGACGTCAGGCCCCTCGGCGTCAACGGCAAGGAGGCCGACCTGGCGCTCGGCGAGGTGAACGTCACCGTCAACAAGAACACGATCCCCTACGACCCCGAGAAGCCGATGATCGGGTCGGGGATCCGGGTCGGCACGCCGGCCGTGACGTCGCGCGGCATGCGCGAGGACGAGATGCGTGACATCGCGGCGCTCATCGTGGATGGGATCGCGGCGCGCGGTGATGCCGATGCACAGGCAGCCGTGCGCACGAGGGTTGCGACCATTGCGGATCGATTCCCCGTGCCGGGCATTCCCTCGACGCGCTCGACCGCCGAGATTCCCGCCTAGCGCTTCGCGCGCCCGTGCCGTGTGCCGCGTGCCGGATGCGGGCGGCGCCGGCGGCTCCGGGTCGGGTGACGGGGGCGGCGGGGCGTGGCGTGGGCCGCCCCGTGTCGACACGTCGGCGGAATCGCGCGCAATGGCGCCCGCGGGCGGTGATCCGCCGATGTATCGGCGACCATGGAGCGTGAGCCGTGCCAGCGGGCGCCTCCCACGCTCACCCGCCGACCACAGATCGGCGGAACGGTGCACGGATGGCGCCCCGGGTTGGATTCCGGCCATGCATCGGCGCGA
>JBBRWZ010000039.1:0-20716 GCA_038248895.1 Candidatus Limnocylindria bacterium
GACGCGGCGCTTCGGGAGGCTGAGGCACGGTGCGCCGAGGATCGCGGGCGCGTGCTCGCGGCCGGTGGCCTCCACATCATCGGCACCGAGCGCCACGAGGCGCGGCGAATCGACAACCAGCTGCGCGGGCGCGCCGGGCGGCAGGGCGACCCCGGCAGCAGCCGCTTCTACCTCTCCCTCGAGGACGACCTGATGCGGCGCTTCGCGAGCGACCGCGTCAAGTCGATCATGCAGCGGCTGGGCTTCGACGACGACACGGCGCTTGAGTCGGGGATGGTGAGCCGCACCATCGAGGGCGCCCAGACCCGCGTCGAAGGCTACAACTTCGACACCCGCAAGCACGTCGTCGAGTACGACGACGTCATCAACCGCCAGCGCGAGACGATCTACCACGAGCGCGAGCGCATCCTCCGCTCCAGCGACCTGTCGGTGACGATCAAGGAGATGCTCGCCGACGAGGTGAACGCCCTTGTCACGACGCACACCGCCAACGAATACGCCACCGAATGGAATCGCGAGGGCCTCGGTCAGCAACTGCTCGCGATGGCGCCGACGCTCGACCCGGCGGCGCTCGCGACGGTGGAGGAGATCAATGATCCGGAACGGCTGAGCGGCATCCTCAGCGAGGCGGTCGCGGAGGCCTACGACCGCAAGCGCGACGAGCTCGGCGCGGAGGGCGCGGCGGTGCTGGAACGCCTGGTCCTGCTGCGCGTCATCGACGCACTGTGGGTGGAGCACCTCACCGCCGTCGACGACATGCGGCGCGGGATCGGGCTGCGTGCCTACAGCCAGCGCGACCCGCTCAACGAGTTCAAGGTCGAGGCCTACCGGATGTTCGACGAGCTGAAGGCCACGATCCGGCAGGACGTGACGCACACGATCTTCCGTGTCACCGTGCAACGCGAGCCCGCAGCGCCGCAGCAGGTCGCGCGCAACGTCACCGAGGGCCGAGCGGCGCTTCCCGGCGCCGGTGAGGAGGCGCCGGCCACGACCTTCACCAGTGCGGGGACCGGCAACGGGACCGGCACCGGGAATGGGACGGGTGGGGCGCCGGGCAGGGCGGGGCCCAAGGTCGGCCGCAACGACCCGTGCTGGTGTGGCTCCGGCAAGAAGTACAAGCGCTGCCACGGCGCCTGACGGCGCCGAGCGGACGTCAGCCCCGGTTGCGGCGCTTCGGCGGAGCCAGCGGCGTCTCGGTCGCACCGGGATCCTCCCGGCGGCCGTAACGCGACGCGATCCAGATGCGGACCGGCCAGAGCACGATGGTGGCGATGGCGATGAGGCCCACGATGAGCCAGAACGGGTCAGGCATGCGCTGAGCATGTGCAAGCGCGCGGCCATCCTCGCGGTATCGCTCCGGCCGAACGCCCGCGCTCGCCGTTCCGGCGCCCCGATGGGCACCGACCGGGACCACTCCGTTAGGTGGACTAAGTACAGGTTTGGACGAATTGGGGGGTTGGCGAGATCGGTGTCGGGCGCTAGCATGGACCGATACGCGAGCGCGACCACGGTGAGCCGCCGCTCCACATAGCTCAGGAGGGTTGAGTGAAGCAGCTGACGGTGCCCAGCCGAACTCCGGCGGAGATTCCCGACTCACAAGCCGCATCACTCCCACTCGTCACCAGGTTCCGCGACCCAGACGCACCGTACGAGGACCTCATCCTGTGCGAGCGCGATTGCATGCGCTGCTCGTACGCGGCCACCCTCGACTGTGACGGCAACTGCGGCTCGTGCCCGCGGCAGTCCTACTGCCCGTGCGTGAACCCCGCCAAGCTCCGCGCCAAGGGCGCCCGTCTGGCCGAGCTCGAGCTGCCGCTGGCCACCCTTGGACGCGGTTAAGGACGAGGCGCTCCGGCTGGCGCGCCTCGTGGCCGACACGGCGGTGCGCCTTTGACCTCGGTGCGAAGGAGCGCGAGCTCGAGGAGCTGACCCGCCAGAGCACCGATCCGGGGCTCTGGGATGACCCGAATGCAGCGCAGGCGCTGATGCGTCGTGCGGAGGAGCTGCGCACCGAGCTCGCCGGCTGGCGCGACCTCGAGTCGCGGGCCACCGCGCTCGCCGAGGTGGCGGCCATGGCCACCGCCGAGCCGGACGGCGGCGCGTCGATGCTCACCGACCTGGAGCGCGACTTGGCCGGCCTCCAGGCCGACTGGACGCGCGCGGAGGGCCAGCTCCTCCTCTCCGAGCCCTTCGACGAGCGCCCGGCGATCGTCGCCGTCCATGCCGGGGCCGGCGGAACAGAGAGCCAGGACTGGGCCGAGATGCTGCTGCGCATGTACCTGCGCTGGGGGGAACGGCAGCGCTACAAGACCGAGATCCTCGAGGCGACCGAGGGCGAGGAGGCGGGCCTCAAGTCGGTCACCTTCCAGATCACCGGACGCTGGGCGTACGGTCGCATGAAGTCGGAGCGCGGCGTGCATCGGCTCGTCCGAATCAGCCCGTTCGACGCGCAGAACCGGCGCCACACCAGCTTCGCGCTGGTCGAGGTGATGCCGGAGGTACCGGAGGACGCCGCCATCGAGATCGACGAGAAGGAGCTGCGGGTCGATACCTATCGGTCCAGCGGCGCCGGCGGCCAGCACGTCAACAAGACCGACTCCGCGGTGCGCATCACGCACCTGCCGACGAAGATCGTGGTCGCGGTCCAGAACGAGCGCAGCCAGCACCAGAACCGCGAGAAGGCGATGGCAGTCCTGCGCGCCAAGCTCATCGAGCGCCAGGAGGAGGAGCGCGAAGCCGAGCTGCTCCGTCTCCGCGGCAAGCACGTCGAGGCAGGGTGGGGCAACCAGATCCGCAGCTATGTGCTCCAGCCCTACACGATGGTGAAGGACCTGCGCACGGGCGTGGAGACGTCGAACCCGACCGCGGTCCTCGACGGCGACCTCGAGGCCTTCATCGATGGCTACCTCCGGTCGCGCATCGGGGAGGGCGACAGCGGCTAGCATTCGTGGTGGACCGATGACCTCCCTCCTGCGCCGATCGGCGCGCGCCGACGCCACCGCTGCCCCGGTTATCACCATGACCGATGCCGGGCATACCTATCCCAACGGAAAGGTGGCGCTGTCCGACGTCAACGTCACGATCCCCGCCGGTGACTTCGTCTTCCTCGTCGGCCCGTCCGGCGCCGGCAAGAGCACGTTCATCCGCCTCCTCATCCGCGAGATCAGCGCCACTCATGGGCGGGTCCAGGTGGCCGGCCGCGACCTCGGCCGGCTCCGGCGCGGCCAGGTGCCGGGACTGCGACGGCGGATCGGGATCGTGTTCCAGGACTTCCGGCTGCTCCCCAACAAGACGGTGGGGGAAAACGTCGGCTTCGCGCTCGAGGTCACCGGCGCGCCCACCTCGCGGATCCGGCAGCGGGTCCCGCAGCTCCTCAGCCTGGTGGGGCTGCAGGAGCACGCCAACCACCTTCCGACGCAGCTCTCCGGCGGCGAGCAGCAGCGCACCGCCATCGCGCGCGCCTTGGTCCACGACCCGGCGATCCTCATCGCCGACGAGCCGACCGGGAACCTCGACCCGGTCACGAGCTGGGAGATCATCCAGCTCCTGATCCAGATCAACGAGCTCGGCACGACGGTGCTGATGGCGACCCACAACCAGGAGATCGTCAACGCCATGCGACGGCGAGTCCTCGCGCTGGAAGGTGGGACCCTGGTGCGCGACGAGGCCGGGGCGGCCTACGAGCGCGAGTACTGACCGATGCGGTACGCGACCAGCTTCTTCCGCTTCTGGGGCTTCTCCGTGGTCCGCGCCTGGCAGGGCTTCTGGCGCAACGCGATGATGAGCCTGGCCGCCACGGCGACCGTGATCCTCATGCTCGTGCTCCTCGCCGGGCTCTTCATCGTGCTCACCGGGCTCAACTCGGGGATCGATTTCATCGAGCGCAAGGTCGGCGTCACGGCCGAGCTCGTCGACAACCTCCCAGCCGCCCGACGTGACGCGCTCATCGCCGGCGCGAGCGACCTGCCGGGGGTGAGCGCGGTGCGCTACGTGTCGCCGGCCGAGGCGATGGAGCGGCTGCGCGCGGCGTATGCGGAGCGCGGCCAGACGCTCAACACCGGTGGCGCGTCGATCACGCTGCAGGCGACCCTCGAGATCACCCTCGCCGATCCGTCGTATGCGAGCGAGGTCGGCCTCGCTCTCGCCGGCGAGCGGGACGCCGTGCGCAAGGTGATCACCAAGCAGGAGGAGATCGACACCCTCGTCGGCGTCATCGACGTCATCCGCACCGTCGGCCTGGTGGCGATCGGGCTCATCGGTCTGACGGTCCTGTTCATGATCGTCAACACCATCCGCATCGCGGTCTACAGCCGCGCGAACGAGATCGAGATCATGCGGCTCGTCGGCGCGTCCGACTCGTTCATCCGCTGGCCGTTCATCCTGGAGGGGGTCCTCTGCGGCCTCATCGGTGCGGTGGCCGCCATCATCCTCGTCAGCGTCGTGTGGGATCCGATCCAGCCGATCCTCGTCAGCGTCTTCCAGATGCCGACCGCCGTCAGCGCCCGCAACCTCGCGTCGTTGTCGGCGCTGCTCTTCGCGGTGGGGATCGGGATCGGGGCGGTCGGCTCGTGGATCAGCGTCCGCTCCTACCTGTCGGCGGCGGCCTGACCCGTTCGCTTCGTTGCGAATCGCATATCGGTCCGTAACCGGCCCCGAACGGAGCCGGTGTACACTCCGCGGACCTCCATGACCGATCAGACCACGGGTGCGCCAAGCGCCGCGCCCGATCCGGAACACCCGACACCCATCGCCTCGCCGGGCATCGGCGTGGCCGCGGACAGCTCGGCGGCCGTGCGGACCGACCGTCGCGGACCATCCTCCACGGCCTGGATCGTCAGCCTCGTGCTGGCCGCCGTGGTCGGCGCAATGCTGTTCGCCGCCGGCTTCCTGGTGCGTGGCGGGGTGGGCGTCGGTGCCTGTGAGGCGCCGAACGACGCGTTCGCCGCGTTCTGCGAGGCATACGACAAGCTGAAGGCCGAATACGTCGACCAGCTCGATGACGCGAAGCTGGCGGACGGCGCCATCCAGGGCATGTTCCAGTTCGGCGTCGCCGACCCGTTCAGCGGCTACATGGCCCCGGACCAGTACCAGCAGGCGCTCGGCGACCTCTCCGGCAAGTTCCAGGGCATCGGTGCCGAGATGGCGCTCAAGAACTTGGACGAGCCCGGCAACCTCGATGCGTGCCAGCAGCTGAGCGACAGCTGCGTGCTGGTCGTGGTGGCGCCCATCGCCGGCTCGCCGGCCGAGGCCGCCGGCCTCGAGGCGGGAGACATCGTGCTGGCCGTGGACGCGGCAGCGGTAAACGGCTCGACGATGCAGGAGCAGATCACCAAGGTGCGCGGCGAGGCGGGGACCGACGTGACCCTCACCATCCACCGTGGCGATCGGACCTTCGACGTGACCATCACGCGGGCCGAGATCACGACGCGCGAGGTCACCACCCGGCTCGTCGATAACCACATCGGCTACATCGCCCTCCACGGCTTCAGCGACTCGGCGTCCGACCAGTTTCACCGGGGCCTCACCAGCCTGCTCGATGATGGCGCGGACCAGATCGTCTTCGATCTGCGCGACAACCCGGGCGGCTACATCGAGGCGGCGCGCCGCATCGCGAGCGAGTTCGTCGCCTCCGGCCTCATCTTCAGCCAGGAGTCGTCCGGCAACGACGTGAAGCGCTGGGAGGCGACCGGCGACGGCGCCGCGACTGACCCGTCGATCCCCGTGGTGGTGCTGACGAACGGTGGCAGCGCGTCCGCGTCTGAGATCGTCGCGGCGGCGCTCAAGGAGACCGGGCGCGCCACGATCATCGGTCAGCCGACGTTCGGCAAGAACACCGTCCAGGTGTGGGCGCCGCTCGAGAACGAGGGCGGCGTGCGCATCACCATCAGCCGCTGGTTCACCCCGGACCACCACAGCGTGGCTCCCGATGGGCTGGCTCCCGACGTCACGGTCGAGGTGCCGGACACGACTCCGCCGGAGGACGACCTCTTCCTCGATCGCGCGCTCGAGTACCTCGCCAGCGCTGGCGAAGGCGACGGCGCGCCGGCACCGTCGAGCTCACCGATCGCGTCCGGATCGGTCGCCGGCGCGACGTCGTACGAACCCGCCGCCCTGCGCAGCGTCGATCTCTAATCTCCTGGTTGTGCTCGGACGGCGGATGGTGCTAGCATCCGACCCAATGAAAGGAGGTGGTGTGCACGTGAGTAGTTCTTTGCACGCCACCACCGAGGCGGTGCGATAGCCCACTTCGAGTGGTAGCGACGGATAAGAGCCGGCCGATACGGTCGGCTCTTTCCATGTCCACCGTTAGCCCCTGGCCCAGATTGAGCACGGACCGATGCCCGACGAGACGATCGCCGTCAACCGGCGCGCACGATATGAATATGCGATCGAGGAGACCGTCGAGGCTGGCATCGTCCTGACCGGCACCGAGATCAAGTCGATCCGCGCCCACCGGGCGAACCTCGCCGAGGCGTACGCCCGCATCGAGAGTGGCGAGGGGTGGCTCATCGGAGCGCACATCGCGCCCTACGCCCAGGGCAACCGCTGGAATCACGACCCGATCCGGACGCGGAAGCTGCTCCTGCATCGCGGGCAGATCGCCGAGCTCATGGGCCTCACGAAGCAGAAGGGCCTCACGATCGTGCCGCTGCGCCTCTACATCCGCAACGGAATGGCGAAGGTCGAGCTCGGCGTCGCCCGCGGCAAGAAGGCCCACGACAAGCGGCGCACCATCGCCGAGCGCGACATGCGTCGCGAGCTCGAGCGCCAGGGGAAGCAGGCGCGTATCAAGCTCTGAGGCGCTCACACCCGGCGGCTCTTCCATTCGATATATCGAAAGGATCGTGCGGGAGCGTCCCCCGGCGTGCGATTTGTTCGAATGATCGACCACCCCCGAGCGTGAGCCCCGCGGCCGCGCACCGCTTACGCACGCCGGCGTTCGAAATATCGACCAAACACGCCGCGCCGGGGGCCTCCGGTGTACATCGTTCGATCAATCGAACGGCGGGCATGGCGGGCACGGCGGGCGACGGCGGGCGACGGCGGGCGCGGCGCGGGCGCGGCGCGGGCGCGGCGCGGGCGCGGCGTGGGCGATGGCACGGCCTGACGCCGCCCGCACCGGCCCGCCGGCGGTGACGGAGCACCGCAATGGCGCCCTGGTGGTTCTCCGTGACGCGTTCCGCCGACAGGTCCCCCGTGACGGAGCACGAGCTGCGCCCCGCGGAGTCCGCCACGCCTGAAGTCCGCTGATGAATCTGCGGAATGACACCCAGCGCTCGCCCCACGTGTTCGATCGGTGATACATCGGCGTTGGGCCCCCGCTGCCTCCGCGCCCGGCTCGGCGCCGGAGGGCTCGGCGCCGGAGGGCTCGGCGCAGCTAGGTTCGTCCATTGGAACAGTTGTTCGCCTGTGCTACGATCGGGGCGTATCGGTCCGTGGGGATGTCAGGTTTCGACAGGGCTCAGGGACCGGGAATCGCAAGCCGAGGCGCCCTCAGGCCTCGTAAAAAGAGGGCACCAAAAGTAACTGGCAACAAGCCCAGCTACGCTTTCGCTGCTTAGGCAGTGAACATCGACGCCGTCCCCCCTCCCCGGACGGCGAAGATGCAAACAGGGGAGGTGCGGCGTCGCCAACTCCGGTAGATGACGTCAAAGAGGCTCACAAGGCCAACCGGATAGCCAGCGAGGCACCCCGCCGGTCGGGGGCCCGCGACGCGAAGCGCAAGTAGGCCGGAAACGCTTGTAGGAAGTTCCCGGCGACTCGGTTCTGGACGGGGAGTTCGATTCTCCCCCATCTCCACCATTCCCCCGCCACAGACGTATGTGACGATGTGGAAAGAGGGGGCGCATGACCCGCGGGACAAAAGGGTCATCGGCGTGTCGTCCGACAGCTGTTGCCCTGGCCCTGCCGCCCGCTCAATTGCCGCTGCCCGGCTCGAACAGCTCGGCGCTGGCCAGCATGCCGCCGGCGCTCACGCCCCCTGTCACCAGTACGCGGCCATCGTCGAGCAGCGTGGCGGTGTGATCGGCGCGCCCCTCGAGCATGCCTGGGGTGGCGACCCAAGCTCCGGTGGCGGGGTCGAACCGCTCCTCACTGCCGCCGCCGCTGCTGCCGCCGCCGCTGCTGCCGCTGCCGCCGGCCAGCAGCACGCTGCCATCCTGGAGCAGCGTTGCAGTGGCTCCCGCATGTTCCCCGTTCAGGTCGGCCGCGGCGGTCCAGGAACCGGTGCTCGGGTCGTACACCTCCGCGAGGCCTCCCGGACCGCTGCTCGTGCTGCCGCCCAGCACCAGGACCCGGCCGTCTGGCAGCCCCGTGGCCAAGTGCCCGGCCACGCCCGTCACCATGGCACCGGTCGCGGTCCACGAACCGGTGCCCGGGTCGTACAGCTCCGCAGAAGCGAGCTGCGGACCGCTGCTGCTGTTGCCACCGGCCACCAGCACCCGGCCATCGGGGAGCAGTGTGGCCGTCTGTTCGCTGCGTGCCTCCAGCATGGCGCTCGTGGCGCTCCAGGAGCCGGTGGCCGGGTCGTACAGCTCGGCGGAGGCAAGGGAGTCGGTGCCACTGCCGCTGCCGCTGCCCCCGGTGACGAGCACCCGGCCGTCCGCCAGCAGCGTGGCGCTATGGCGCGCACGCGCCTCCATCATGGATCCCGTGGCGCTCCAGGTTCCCGTCTCGGGGTCATACAGCTCGGCGCTGGCCAGCGCATGCACGCTCGTTTCGCTGATGCCGTCGGCTCCGCCGGTCACGAGCACTTTGCCACCCGGAAGGAGCGTGGCGGTGTGAAGGATGCGCTTCCCATTCATGGCCCCCGTGGCGGTCCACGATCCACTCGCGGGGTCGTACAGCTCCGCGGTGTCCAGGAGCCCGCTCACGCCGCTTCCGCCGCCGGCCGCCACCAGCACCTTCCCATCCGACAGGAGCGTGGCGGTATGGCCGGAGCGGGCCAGGCTCATCGTTCCGGTGGCGATCCAGGATGCAGCCCCTGACGGCGCCGGAGTGGCGGAGGCGGCCACGGACGCCGAGGCGGACGCGGACGGACTCGGCGATGGGGGAGTCGGCGATGGGGGAGTCGGCGATGGCGGACTCGCCGTGGCATCGACGGTAGGCGGAAGCTTGACGATGCCGGAGCCGATCACTGCTGCGCCGCCGATGGCCAACGCCAACAACAGCGTGATGGCGATCAGCACCCAGGCGCCGCTGCGCCGGGTCGTCGGCTGTGCAGCCATGGCTCGCTCCTCGATCTCATACCAGAGGTCAGGCGTCGGCAGCTGATCGAGCGCCTTGAAACGGTCGCGCAGGTTCGTCATCGCTCGTCACCCAGCAGGACGCGTAGATGCTTCCGACCTCGGCTCAGATGAGCGCGGACGGCAAGCGCATTGATGCCCGTGCGGCGTGCGATCTCGCGCACCGGGCAGTCGGCGTAGTAGTGCAGCACGATCACGGCGCGCTGCTGCGGGGTGAGCTCCCCGATGGCCTGAAGAAGCTGCTCGTCGGGATGGACATCGTGCACGGACCCTTCCGGGATCGTCCCCTGTGAGGTCCTCGACCGCCGCTTCAGGTCTCCGGCTGCGAGGCGAAAGGCCGAGCGCCAGATCCAACCGCGCACGTCCCGAATGGCCGAGCCGCGGCGCAGCGCCTGGGCGAAGGCCTCGGCGACGGCGTCAGAGGCAACCTCCTCATCGCCCGCAAAGGCGTACAGCGAGCGCCACAAGCGGTCGCCGTCCTGGCGATAGACCGCCTCGACCTCAGATGTCGCCGAAATGCGAGCCATGCTTGTCGTCACTATGTCCGTACAGGAGCGGATCGGCACAGAAAGGTGACAGTCGGGCCCCGGAGAACCGAGTCTGAGCAGGGTTGCCCGTGCGACACTGGGCGAACAGCCCATGCACCACACGAAGCGACCGAGCGGTCCTTTGGTCTAGGCATGAGGGCGTCGTGGTGCTACCCTCGCCGCCACGCGGCCCGCGCTCGCCCTCATCATCCTTCGCATCGCCACGGGTCGCGACAAGGAGGAACATGAGCTTCAACAGTCTGTCGTCCAACGAAAAACTGGCCGTGTACGGGTCGGTCGCCGTCATCATCGGTGGCCTCGTCGGCTTCTACGGTGTCGGCCTCCTGGCCGTCCTCGCCGCGATCGCGATGCTGGCCATCGTCTTCCTGCCGCAGATGTCGCCGACGACGAACCTGCCGGGTTCGAAGGGCAGTCTCATGCTGCTCGCGGGCGGGGTGGCCGCGGCAGTGCTCGTCCTCTCCCTGCTCGTCTATAGCGGCGTCCTCTTCGCCTTCTCCGGCTTCGGCTCGATTCTCTTCCTCGTCGCCGTCGTCGGCGGCGTCCTCATGGCATGGGCCGGCTGGCAGGAGTTCCAGGCCGAGGGCGGCAAGTTCCAGCTCGGGTCAAGCAGCGCCGCGCCAGCCGCACGAACCGATGGGTCGGCAGCGTCGACTCCGCCGGCTGCTCCGGCCGCGCCGGCCGCCACGGCTGCTCCGGCCGCCACGGAGGACGTTCACGACCACGACGGCCCCGAGGTCCATGACCATGACGGCCACGATCACGCCGGCCACGATCCCGCGTGACGACGGCGCCGCTCAGGCGCCGCTGATCTTTCGGTAACGGTCAAGCAACAGGCCGACCCACGCGTCGGCCCGTTGGTCATGCGCCGCTCCCGCCTCCCGCGCCGCTGCCATCATCAACCGGTGAACGACGACGTCCTCCGCCAGCCCGTCGTCCACGGCGTCGACGGCCTCCGCGAGCAGGAGTGCCGATGTCGGATCGGGGGCGGTGTCGCGCAGCCATTCGAGCAGCCGCCCCAGGTCGGCGTGCGTCGCCTCCAGGTCGGGCGGGGGATCCGGCAGCGCCTCGGTGACGAACGCAATGGCCACCGCAACGAGCTCGCCGCGGTCGGTTGGCTGCACCACGTCCTGATCGCCCCGCGGCGAACCGTAGACCAGGACGCACCCACCGGGCCCGTGCGCGAACCCCACCCACGGCGCGGCGGGGTCGGAAGTGAGCCGACCCACCGCCGCCACGTGCTCCATGCCGGCAGCCACCGCGCTGCCTCCCAAGCTGCCTAGCGGTCGACCTGGTTGGCCGGCAGGATGACGATGCGCCGGTTCGGCTCCACGCCCACGCTCTGGGTCCGGATCCTGGGATTCTCGAGCAGCGCGACGTGGACGATCCGTCGCTCGACGGCCGGCATGGCCTCGAGCTGGATGATCTTGCCGCTCTGCAGGACGCGCTTCGCGGCCCGCTCGGCCACCTCGCGCAGCTGGTCCTCCCGTCGGCCGCGGTAGTTCTCGACGTCGACCATGATCCGATGCTGCGGGCCGTCACGGCGTACCACCATGAGGTTGACGATGTGCTGGAGGCTGGCCAGCTTCTCGCCGCGCCGGCCGATCAGCACGCCGAGCCCGTCGCCCTTCACATTGAGCTTCGAAGTCTCGTGGCCCAGTCCGATCTCGACGGTCGCCTTGAGCTCCATGAGGCGGAGGATCTCGGCGAGGACGCTCTGCGCCTCCACCAGCACCGTCCGCTCCTCTTCGCTGAGCTCGTCCAGCGGCTTGGCTGGGACGAACGGGGTCGGTTCGCGCGACGAACGCTCGCGCGGCGCAGGGGCATCGTCGGACCGGCCGGTACGGCCGCGACCACCGCGACGGCCTCGGCGCCGGTGGCGCTCGTCATCGTCGTCGCGCGGGGCACGCTCGGGAGCGGCCTCGGCCGCCATCGGTGCCGCCGGCTCGGCATCAGGCTCAAGCTCGGACTCGGACTCGGACTCGGCGGGGGGGGCCGGCGCTTCGGCAGACGGCGCCACGTCGGCGGGCGCTGCCGCTTGGAGGGCCTCGGGCTCGGCGGCGCGACTGCGTCCGCGTCCGCGTGGCTTCGGGGTGGGGGCTTCGGAGGCCGGTGCCTCCGCATCGGTCTGCGTCGACTGGACCGATGGCGACGCCGCCACCGCCGACTTGGACGCGGCCAGGATGCGTGCCTCCTCACTGCCGACGCCCAGGATGCCGCGGCTGCCCTGTGCCAGGATCTCGATGTCGAGATCGCTCAGGTCGGACCCGAACTCCTTCATGGCGGTACGGATCGCCTCTTCGACGTTCTTGCCGCTGAACTCCTTGAATGTCATCGCTTACGACCTCGTCGCTTGCCGCCGCTGCGCCTGACCGGCCGCTGGCCGGATGACGTGGGGCGTGGGGATGCGGGACGGGGAGCCTCGCGTTCCGATGGTTCTTCGCCTGCGCGCTTCGCGTCCGGAGCGTCGTCGCGGCGGCGCGGTCGGATGGCGGAAGAATCCGGCGACGGCGCCCATGCGGGCTGCCAGCCGAGTATCGGGAAGAGGTTGCCCCATCCCATGATGAGGAACTGCTGCACGACCAGGTAGGCCGTGTAGATGACCCAGTAGAGGATCAGTCCGCTGGGGAAGATCCCGCCCCAGAAAATCGTCAGGAGCGGGAAGAGGTAGGTCATGGTGCCGGTCGCGGCGGCGGTCGGATCGTCCGGGTTCCGTCGCGGCGACGTCATCTTGACCTGGATGAATTGCAGCAGCGCGGCGACGACCGCGAGCAGCGACAGGGAGAAGCCGACGCCCGGGATCACGAGCGCGAAGACGTGGTCGCGCTGCGCGAGGTCGAGCCCGAGCAGCCAGTTGACCTTGGTGTTGACGGTCGTCGCCAACTGCAGCGGGTCGATCAGCTGGCAGTTGAGCGGCAGGAGGTGGCTGAACTCGGCCCGCGAGAACTGCGTCAGGTTGCAGGCGCCGGAGACCGGTGCCGCGTACTGGTTCGCCGCGCCGGCGATCGGCTGGATGCCGGGCAATGCCTGCTGCAACTGCGTGAACGCGTCCGAGCCGGCCTGCTCGGCGGTCAGCGTCACCGTGTTCGAGGCACGGATGAGCGCCTGGTAGAGCGCAAACAGGATGGGCAGCTGGAGCACCACCGGCAGGCAGCCGCCGAACTGGTTGACGCCGTGCTCGCGATACAGCGCCATCGTCTCTTCGGTGATCTTCTGGCGATTGCCCTTGTGCTTGCGCTGGATCTCGCGCACGAGGGGCTGCATCCGCTGCATCTCGCGCTGCGAGCGGATCTGCCGGACGAAGAGGGGAGCCAGGATCGTCCGGATGACGACGGTGAAGACGATGATCGCCAGCGCGAAGTCGTTGAAGAGGATCTGGTAGAAGAAGATCAGGAAGTTGAAGAGCGGCAGGAAAAACACGTCCCACGGGGGCGTGAAATGCTCGATCCCCAGGAAGCCGGTGGCGAAGAGTGGCGTCACGTGCTGGTCGATCCCGCCTACACGACCGGGTCGTAGCCGCCGGGATGCAGCGGGTTGCAGCGCGCGATGCGGCGCATCCCCATCCACGCCCCGCGGAGCAGCCCGTGGCGCTCGATGGCCTGGTACGTGTAGTGCGAACAGCTCGGCGTGTAGCGGCAGCTGGGCGGCATCCAGGCGGTGAGCTTCTGGTACGCGATGATCAATCCGAGGCCGATCCTTCTCATGCTCCGATCCCTGCTCGCTCCAGAAGCGTGGTGGCCGCCGACCGCAGCTCCGCGAAGGTCGCAGTAGCAGCGTCCGGTCGCGCGATCAGGAGCAGGTCGTAGCCCGCGCCGATCCCGTGAATCCGCTCCCGCGCGATCTGGCGCAGGCGACGGCGTACCCGGTTCCGAACCACGGCCCCGCCGATCGATCGCGGCGTGCTGAACCCGACGCGCGTCTCCGCGCGATCGGTCTGTCGCCAGCGAAGGACCAGGACGCGGTGCGAGCGAGCCGTCCCGCTGCGCAGGATCGCGTCGAAGTCGGCGCGGTGCCGCAGCATCGAGAGCGGCGGCACGACCGGTGCGCCTCCGCCGGACGGCGTCAGACGGTCAGCCGCTTGCGCCCCTTGGCGCGACGACGGGCGAGCACACGACGACCGCCCTTGGAGGCCATCCGCGCCATGAAGCCATGCTCCCGCTTCCGGGCGCGTCGCTTTGGCTGGTAGGTTGGCTTTCCCATGGGTCGGTGATCGTCCTCGTGCGATGCGTTTCGGCCGGCGGTCGATTTCGCTGCGCCCGTTCCGGGCAGCACCCCACTGTTGCCGTGGTGCGGTTCCGCGGGGATTGTACGTACCGTGCGCGGGGCGGTCAAACCAACCGCACCCGGTGGGCCGTGGCGGCCGGTGCGACGGCCGTTGGCGGGCCGGCGCGGGACGTCGAGAATCCGTTGCCGGGCCCGAAAGGACGCTGCTACACTACCGCGACCCCAGCGGCGGAGACCCCCCTGAAGTCCCCCTCGACCGCCCCAGCCGGGGTGCTGTTCGAACCCCCGTTCGTGACCCGCGCAGGCGGGTGTGGAGACGCTTGTTGATGGAAGCGAAGCAGGTCTGGCGCGCCGTGCTGGGAGAGCTCCAGGTGAGCCTCTCGCCCGCAAATTTCGAGACCTGGCTGAAGGACACGCAGCTCGTCGAGATCGACGACAACCGCTTCCGTATCGCCGCTCCCAACGGGTTCGCGCGCGACTGGCTCGATAACCGCTATCGCACGCTCATCAGCCAGACGCTGGCGCGGGTCATCGGCGGCTCGGTGCAGGTCGAGTTCGTCGTCGCGGACGCGCCGGGCCCCGTCCCGGACCAGGCGTCGGAGGAGACGCTCCAGCTGCCCCCGCTGTCGGCCGGCGGCAACGCGGTCAACCTCAACGCTCGCTACGTCTTCAGCAACTTCATCGTCGGGTCGGCCAACCGCCTCGCCCACGCCGCGGCGCTCAGCGTCGCCGAGCGTCCGGGCCACGCCTACAACCCACTCTTCCTCTACGGCGGCGTCGGCCTCGGCAAGACGCACCTGATGCACGCCATCGGCAACGCGGTGACGGCCAAGTTTCCACGCAAGCGCGTCCTCTACGCCTCGAGCGAGAAGTTCACCAACGACTTCATCAACTCGATCCGCGAGCAGAAGATGGAGGACTTCCGGAACCGATACCGCCGCATCGACGTGCTGCTCATCGACGACATCCAGTTCATCGCCGAGCGGGAGCGCACCCAGGAAGAGTTCTTCCACACCTTCAACGCGATCCACGAGGCGGGGAAGCAGATCGTCCTGAGTTCCGACCGGCCCCCGAAGGCGATCACCACGTTGGAGGAGCGGCTGCGCAGTCGCTTCGAGTGGGGCCTCATCGCCGACCTGACGCCGCCGGACCTCGAGACGCGCATCGCGATCCTGCGCTCCAAGGCGGAGGAGCAGCTCGACCTCATCCCACCCGACGTCATCGAGTTCATCGCGCGCAAAGTGGTGAGCAACGTGCGCGAGCTGGAGGGGGCGCTCAACCGCGTCATCGCCTACGCCAGCATGAGCGGCATGCCCATCAGCATCGAGCTCGCTTCGGCGGTGCTCAGCAACGTCATGTACAACCCCAAGAAGCGGTCCATCACGCCGCAGCGCATCGTGCGCGCCGTGGCCGACTACTACGGTGTCCACCTCGACCTGCTGCGCAGCAGCAAGCGCGACCGCGCGATCGTCGTGCCGCGCCAGATCGCGATGTACCTGATGCGCGAAGAGACCGATATCAGCCTTCTCCGCATCGGTGCCGAGCTCGGCGGCCGCGACCATTCGACGGTGCTTCACGCCTACGACAAGATCGCGCGTGAGCTCGGTGAGAACGACGAGATGCGTCGCGAGATCAATGCGGTGCGGGAGATGATCTACTCCGAATGAGCCGCGTGCCGGGCATCGGTCCTGCGCCGGCGCCGTACTTCTAGCTCGATCGCCGTGGATAACCTGGCCGATCTGGTGGATATCCGCCCGCGTATGTGGAGAAATGCCGGCATCGGGTTTGTGTCCCCGGCCGCACCGTCCACCGTCAGCGCTCCGGAATCCACCGCCCGCGGCGCATCGGTCAACCGGTTCGTCAACACCCAATATCGCCCCATTCGAACGAGGATCGGGCGTCGGTCCACATCGTCCACACGCCTACTAGGGACGGACGACTGTTAGAAGTATCCTTACCAGAACCATTCGATAGTGGTGTGGTGCGATCCGGCCGCTGTGGATGGCATCGCCGATCGGGTGAACCGCCGCCCAAACGAAGACGCTTAGGAGCGCAATGAACGTCTCGGTGATGCAGGAGAACCTCGCACGTGGCCTGAGCGTGGTGAGCCGTGCGGTGAGCAGTCGCGCGACGCTGCCCGTCCTCGCCAACGTCCTGCTGCGCACCCAAGATGCCGGCCTCAAGCTGACCGCCACCAACCTGGAGATCGGCATCAACTGCTGGGTCCCCGGCAAGGTCGCCGAGGAGGGGGAGATCACCGTCCCGGCCAAGCTGCTGGCGGATCTCGTGTCGAGCTTCCCGAACCAGCGCGTCGACCTCGTCCTCTCGCCGAAGGACCGGACGCTGAAGGTCACCTGTGCCGGCAGTCGCAGCTCGATCAAGGGCATCGAGGCTGACGAGTTCCCGGTCGTGGCCGCCATCGGCGATGCGCCCGCCACCAGCGTCGACGCCCGCGCACTGCGCGAAGCACTGGGTGAGGTCGTCTTCGCCGCCGCCACCGACGAGAGCCGGCCCATTCTGACGGGCGTACTCACCAAGCTTGCCGGCACCCGCATGACACTCGCCGCCGCCGACAATTATCGCATCGCGGTGCGGCACCTCGAGCTCGCCACGCCGGTGAGCGCCGAGATGACGATCGTCGTCCCCGGCCGCTCCTATGGCGAGCTGATGCGCATCCTCCCCGACAGCGAGGCGCCGGTCGAGCTGACGGTGACGCCGAACAAGAGCCAGGTCCTCTTCCACACGGAGGGGATCGACCTCGTCAGCCGTCTCATCGAGGGCCAGTTCCCAAACTACGAGCCGGTCATTCCGAGCTCGCACACGTCGCGGGCCATCGTCGACCGCGAGGCCTTCCTGGCCGGCACGCGGCGCGCGCAGATCTTCGCCCGCGACAGCGCGAACATCGTCAAGATCGCCCTGGGCGGCGACGGAGAGGGGGACGAAGCATCGGCCGTCTCGATCACGGCCCACACCGCCGACGTCGGCGACGCGGCTGACGCGCTCGAGGCGAATCTCGAGGGGAGCCCGACCACCATCGCCTTCAACGCCCGCTACCTCATCGACGTGCTCAGCAACCTCGGGGCCGATGAGGCCGCGCTCGAGCTCTCCGGCCCGCTGGCGCCCGGCGTCATCCGCGGCGTTGGCAAAGACGACTACGTGCACGTCATCATGCCGGTCCGTACCGCCTCCTGACGCGCGACCGATGAGCGCCCGGGAGCACTGATGCGGCTGGCCCGCCTGGCCCTGGAGCAGTTCCGCAGCTATTCGGTCGCCGAGCTGCATCCCGAGCCGGGACTGACGATCGTGGCGGGACCGAACGGCGCCGGCAAGACGAACCTGCTCGAGGCGGTCTTCGTGGGCGTCACCGGCCGCTCGCCGCGCGCAGCGGCCGACCACGAGCTCGTCCGGCACGGCGCCGCCTACGGCCGGGTGCGCCTCGACCTCGCCGATCCCGCCGGCGGTGACGGCGTGCGCGTGGAGGCACTCCTGCCGGGGGTCACGGCGCCCGACGGGCTGCGCAAGCGCGTCAGCGTCAACGGCCTGCCGCGCCGCTCCGGGTCGCTGGGCGAAACGGTGCGCGCGGTGCTCTTCCGGCCGGAGGAGATGCACCTGCTCGTCGGCTCGCCGTCCGAGCGACGCCGCTTCCTGGATGCGATCGTGGCCCAGCGCAGCCGGCGCAGCGCGCGCGATCTGGTGGAGCTGGCGCGTGTCCTGGCGCAACGCAACGCGCTGCTGCGCGCCATCCGTCGGGAGGAGGCCACCGCCGACGGCATCCCGTTCTGGGACGAGCAGCTCGCCGCGGTCGGCGCGCGGGTGATGGGAGCGCGCCTCGATCTCGTGCGCGAGCTGTCGGAGCGCATCGGGCCGCTCCACGACGCGGTGGCTCCGACGGACGAGGTCGGCGACCAGGTACGGGTCTCGTACGTCGACTCGCTCAAAGAGGCCTGGCCGGAGCGCGGCGCGGCTGAGCCGGGTGACCTGGAAGCCGCCTACCGGCGGCGGATCGCGGATGTCCGCCAGAAGGAGCTGTGGAACGGCGTCTCGCTCGTGGGGCCGCAGCGCGACGACCTGCGGGTGGAGCTCGCGGGGCGCGAGGTGGCGACCCACGCCAGCCGCGGCCAGCAGCGCACGATCATCCTGGCCCTGAAGCTGGCCGAGACCGATCTGCTCGGCGATGGCGGGCCGCGGCCCATCGTCCTGCTCGACGATCTCTTCAGCGAGCTCGACCCGGTCCGCTCGGAGCGGGCCCTCGACCTCCTCATCGAGCGCGGGCAGGTGCTCGTCACCATGGCCGACACATCGGTCCTCCCCGCCGCTCGGCGCGCCCGCGTGCCGATCTGGCAGGTCGATGACGGGCGCCTCTCCCTCACGCCGCGCGTGGCCTGACGGTGAGTCGCGAGGAGGCCGGAGCGGCGCTCGAGCGCGTCCTCGCCACGTGCATGGGGCCCGGCAGCGCCGCGCAGATCGCCCAGGCGCAGGTGCGGGTGGCGTGGGAGGAGGTCGTCGCCGCGTCCGGACTGGCCCGCGGCGGGATGCGCTCCCGGGTCCTGGAGGTCGCCAACGGCATCGGTCGCGTGGAAGCCTCCGAGCCGATTCTGGCCAATGAGCTCAAGCTGCGCAGCGAGGCGCTCACCTGGGCCGTCAACCGGCGCATGGCGGGGCGGCCGGGGGCGACCATCGTGCTGCGTGGATTGGCCGTATCGGTGGGTCGCTTCGACTGACCCCGCGGTCCATATACTCGACACGACGCCGCGCATCCACGTTCCCACCGAGCTGTCACGCATGAGCACTCGCCTCGCGACCCGCATCGGCCTTCCGCCCGCTGACGAGCGGGCAGCCGGCGCCCGCGACATCGTGCGGTTCCACGAGCCCACGGTCGGTGCGCTGGCGCGCACGAAGGGCAGCCTCTTCCTGCTGGCGCAGGTCACCGGCAGCGACCCGAGCCTCGTACGTGCCGCGCGCGAGGCGCTGGACGAGGTGGAGCGCGACTACTACTACGACCTGTCGGCGGGGACGCTCGGCGCGCTCGGGAAGGCCCTGCGGGCAGCCAACCGGCGCCTCTACCACCATCGGCGCAAGCTCGGCATCGGTCGGCGCGGCGGCGTCGGCGTCGTTGCCGTCGCCATCCGCGCGCGTGAGCTCCACGTCGCCAAGCTCGGGCCGGCCAGCGCGGTGATCGTCCGCGACGGGCGAATGTTCGAGCTGCCACCACCACCGGCCGTGGCCGAGGAGGATCCGCGGATCCGGCAGCGTCGCGTCGCATCGTCACTCGGGGAGGCGCTCGAGATCGAGCCCTACACGTGGCATGGCGACCTCGCGCCAGGTGATCGGGTGGCCCTCGTCAGCCGCAACCTCGCGCAGGTCGTGGGGGTGGGCGAACTGAAGGGCGCGCTGGCCGGGATGCGACCCGCCGCAGCCGCGGAGCACCTCCAGCGACTTTTCAGCATCCGCGGTGCCGGCAATGGGTCGGACGGGATGCTCGTGCTCGAGATCGTGGAGGTGGCGGCGACCGCCACCACCCAGCGCCTGGAGGCGGTGCGCCCGGCGGACACGCTGGCCGGCCTGCCGGACGAGAGCCCCGTTCCCCTCGCCGACGCGATCGGCCGCCTCCTGCATCGCATCGGCGCGGGCCTCGATGCGATCCAGGGCGGCGCGGCGCAGCTGCTCCTCCGGCTCGTCAACATCGCCTTTGCCTTCGTGCCACGCCGGCGGGCGCACTACCCCCGGGCCGTATCGCGGACCGATGAGCGCGAGTCCGGCCGCCGTCGCCGCCTCGGCCTGGCCTGGATGGCCGTGCTGGCCGGCATCGTCGCGGTGGGAGTCACAGTCGGATCACTCCCCGCGGCAACGCCGACGGAGGCGATCCCGCGCGCCGCCGTTGCCCGCGAGGCAGTCGGGCAGGCGACGGACCTCATCGGCCGCGTGGAGGAGGAGGTCGAGGGCCGCAACCTCGTCGACCGCGCCCCCGACCGCGCCAAGGAGCTGCTCGACGACGCGTTCGCGCAGGTCGAGCGGGCGGCTGGGGTCGGCATCGGATCGGTCCAGCTCGACCCGCTGCGCGCACGCGTCGACGATGCCCTTGACCAGCTCTACCGCGTTGCGCGGCTCCGCGACATTGCCATCGTGGCGGACCTTGCCGGCACGCTGGAGGTGGTCGACGCCACCCGGATGGTCGCCTCCTCGGACGGCGCTCTGTGGCTCACCGACGGCGCCCGCGGGCGGGTGATCCGCGTCGACCCGGTCGATGGCAGCACCACGGTCGTCTACCGCGCCGGCCAGGCGCTCGACGGCGGCACCGCCGCGGAGCCGTGGCTGATCGCCACCGCGGCGACGGACGTGGTCGTGGTCGACCGGCAGCGCCAGGCGTGGCGCATCGACCTCGCCGAGCTCACGCCGCGGCTCATGCCACTCACCGGCATCGGCGAGATCGATGCCTCGAGCACCCTCTTCTCCGCCCTGCAGCACCGCCCGCCGCTCGAGATCTTCACCCTCTACCTCGTGGATGGCGGCGATGGCCAGATCCGCAAGTGGACGCCGCCGCCGGTCATTCCGGTCACGTTCCCCGATCCTGCCGAGCCGTTCCTCACCGAGCACGCCGACCTCGCGCCCGCCGCCGCCCGCGACACCAGATGGCAGAGATCGGTTTTGCCCTGGTGGGGAACAGCGGCCCGCTGGTGAACTCAAAAATGGACAAAATATTAA
>JBBRWZ010000040.1:0-20709 GCA_038248895.1 Candidatus Limnocylindria bacterium
ATCCGCACGAACTTGCGGCCCATCGCCTTGGCGATGCTCTTGCCGAGGCTCGTCTTGCCGACGCCGGGCGGCCCCACGAAGAGCAGGATCGGCGAGCGGATCTTGTCCGCCAGCTTGCGCACGGCCATGTATTCGACGATGCGCTCCTTCGGCTTCTCGAGGCCGTAGTGGTCGTCGTTGAGGATGCGCTCCGCATCGGTCAGGTCCAGGTTGTCATCGGTCTCGACGCCCCACGGCAGGCTGACCAGCCAGTCGACGTAGGTGCGGATGACGCCCTGCTCCGGTGAGGCGGACGGGATGCGGGCCATGCGGTCCACCTCCTTGAGCGCCTTCTCCTTCACCTCGTCGGGCATCGCCGACTCCTCGACCCGGGTGCGCAGCTCGATCGCCGAGCTCCTTCTGGATCGCCTTCATCTGCTCGCGCAGGATGTACTCGCGCTGGGTCTTGTCCATCTCCGATTTCACCTCGGATTGGATGCGACCCTTGAGCTCGAGGACCTCGATCTGCTTGGCCAGAAAGGCGCCGACCTTGCGCAGCCGCTCCGGGACATCGACCGTCTCGAGCAGCTCCTGCCGCAGGTCGGTGTCCATGTCGGGGCTGTAGGCGACCATATCGGCCAGCAGTCCGCCCTCGCTGATGTTGCGGGCGGCGACCGCCACCTCCGGCGGGACCGATGCGCCCGAGCTGACATACGTCTCGATCTGCGCCTGGACCGATGCCATCAGTGCCTCGACCTCGAGCGTCTTGCTGTGCGCGTCGTCGATGACCTCGACGCGCGCCTCCAGGTACGGCTCGGACTGCAGCAGGTCGAGCATCCGGATGCGGCGCTGACCCTGCACGATCGCGCGGAGCGATCCATCCTGGGAGCGGATGACCTGGGCGATCTTGGCCAGCGTGCCGATCGGATACAGCTCGTCGACGCTGTCGACCTCCTCGGTCTCGGAGCTGCGCTGCGTGACGAGCGCGATGCTCGAGCCGGCGCGGACGGCGCGGTCGAGCGCCTTCACGCTCCGGTCGCGGCCCACGTTGAGCGGCACGATCATCTCCGGGAAGATCACCGTGTCGCGCAGGGCGACCAGCGGAAGCACCTGCACCGCATCGACGCCATCGTCGGGCTCGGCAGGCTGCGGGGTCTCGGCGGCCTGCTCCTGCGGCTCGTCGGGGGTGTCATTGCGGTTCTCGGGATCCACGGTGTTCACGTCCTTGCAGGTTCCTCGCCGGGGGCGGGCACGTCGGGCTCGCTCTCGACGAAACGTTCGACATCGGCGGCATCGAACAGATCGAAGACCCGGATCTTGCCGAGCTCCTCGAGCTGAAGGATGACCTTGACGCCGGCCAGGTTCACTCCCTGGCGTCGGGTGAGGAAGCGGATGATGCGCACCCGCCTGATATCCGCCTCGGAGTAGAGGCGGAGATTGTTGCGGCGCTGTGGACAGACGAGGCCCTCCTCGTCGTAGATCCGCAGCGTGCGCGGATGCACGCTCGCCAACTCGGCGGCGATGCTGATGAAGTAGCGCGGCCGCAGCGGGTCGCGAATACCCGTCACGACACCGTGGGGGTCGGGGTTGCCATTGATCATCTCCTCGGACCTCCCGCTTTGGGGAGGAACGCGGATCGACCATAATGTCTGACAATACCGTTGTCAACCTATGTATCAGCGGTCGCGAATCCAGCGGCGTATCGCCGCGAGTCGCCCGGGGATGCGTCGACGCTCCCCGACGCTGATCAGCCGGCCACCGTAGCGATCCAGCTGGTAGTCGGCCGCGATGCGTGCGAACGCGGTGCCGGGCGCCGGGCGCACCCGGGCGAGGTGCATGCGGGGCGTCTCATGGGCCCGCCGCGCCAGGGTCTCGTCGCGCGCCACCAGCTCGAGCGCCGCGAGATAGGCGCCACTCGGCGACCGGGGGTCTATCGCGGGGGTCGGCGGTCCTGCCTTCGGCGGCGCCGCGGGGCGATCGTCAGGCCGCACGATCGAACGCTCCTCGAAGCCAGCCGTGTCGGCTGCGGCCTCGCGCCGCTGCTCGTGGAGCCGGTAGAGCACGTAGAGACCGATGAGCCCGAGCTCGACGAGCAGCAGGACGGCCAGGACGCCGAAGAAGACAACGGTCGGCGTGGCCGAGACGTCGGCGGGATCGACGCGCAGGTTCGGCAGGCGGAGGGTGGGCAGCTCGATGTTGCGCGGCAGGAACGGGGAGATGAGGTCGGTGATGGCCGCGATCGCGACGATGAGCGGCGTCGTGAGCAGCAGGACGGCCAGCAGCAGGACGCGCAGCGGGCCCACCAGCGCCGCGGTGAGGGAGGCCACCGGCACCCCGAGCAGGGCGGCCGCCGGGATCCCCACCAGCGACACGGCCAGCGCGACGCCGCCCACCAGCAGCAGCCATGCGCGGCGCGCCGGCGCATGGTCGTCAGCACCGCGTCGTACCGTCTCGAGGCGGGCCAGGCCAAGCGCCATGAACGCGGCCGCGGCAAAGAGAAGCGTCGAGACGAAGGCGCTGCCGACGAAGGCGCGCTCCACCAGACCGTCCGCGGCGAGGTGCCCCACCAGCCATGGCAGGGCGAGGAGCGGGATACCGAGGCGCAGCAGCCGGTCCTGCGCGTCCTCATCGTCGTCGCGGGAGCGGTGCGAGCGGCCGCGGAGGACGGCGAGCGCACCGATCCAGCCGGGGAGATGGGTGGCGAAGGCCGCATCGGTGTTGCCGGAAACGAGGGCGCTGCGCACCGCGGGGTCGAGGAACCAGGTCGTCGCGCCGCCGAGCACCACGAGCGCGATCGTGCCGGCCAGGTCGGCGGCCGCCCCCCGCCAGCGTCCGCGGCGCGACCAGCCGATGCCGACACCGACGAGCAGCGCCAGCTCGATGGGCCCCACGATCGGCAGCTCACCAACCGTGGCCTGGACGGCGGCATAGGCGACGGCGAGCAGCGCGCCGTCAGCCGCTGCCTGCAGCACGGGCAGGAGCCTGCTGCGGCCGTCGCCTCCGCCGAAGCGGACCGGCGGCGCCTCTCGTCCCTCGCCGCGGGCGACCGCGCCCGCGTCAGGAAAGCCGAAGACCATCGGGATGCTGCCAGCTTGGAACCACGGTGGCGGCGCGGACCGGGAACCCCGCGTCGTCACCCGACCGGCCGCCGTTGAGCTGGACCGCCTCCACGGCGAAACCGCTGCGCTCGAGGCGACGTAGCACGGGAGTAACGCCGCGCGGGTCGCGCGCGCTCAGGACGACGACGGTGGCGCCGGTCGGAAGGCGGCGGGCGAGCCACGAGAGGAGCCCGGCATACGGTTGGCTGCTCACCGGACCGATGCGCGCCAGCAGCTCGCCGATCCGCGCCACCTGCCCGCGACCGGCGCGCGGTGCAAGCCACGCGACGCGCTGCGGGCTGCCGGTGAAGCTTGCCGCCGCGAGGCCGACCAGCGCGCCGTCGTCGAGGAAGCGTCGTCCGAGCGATGCGGCCGCCACGCAGAGCCCCTCGAAGGCGCCGTCGTCGTACGCCATCTCCCAGTGCGGGACATCGTCGAGCGTTTGCACGTCGAGGGCGATGACGACCGACCTGCCACGAGCCGGCTCGTAGCGGCGGCTGACGGGCGTGCCGAGCCGCGCGGTCGCCCGCCAGTGGACGCGGCGCAGCGAGTCGCCGGGCTGGAATGGCCGCACGCCGCTGAAGAGCGCCGGGTCGGGCACGAGGCTCCGCGGGGCGCGACGCTCGCCGAGCGGGTTCTTGTCCTCGGGCACGTGGGTCACCGGCACGGTCGGCGGGACGACGGTGAGGGTGAGGCGGTCGGTGAGCTGCGTCTCCCCCGCGTCGCGTCCGAACACGTCGCGCAGATGAAGCCGCGCCGGTCCGATCTCGTAGGCTCCCCGGCGCAGCTGATCGAGGTGGAAGTGGCGGACGACGCGCTCGTACCAGGTCAGCGCCCAGGTGTTCCGCAGCAGGCGCCGATGCTGCCGGTCGTCGGCATGGTCGAGGTCGGGACGCTCGCGGACGACGAGCCCCTCGCTCAGCGATTCGTCGACGGCGATCCAGGGCAGCGGGAGCGCCTTGCGGTTCCAGATCGTGACGTCCAGTCCGATGCTGTCGCCGGCCACCGCCCGGTCGGCGCTGAGCCGTCGCTCGTAGGCGACGTTGCGCGCCCCGAAGCGCGACCAGAGCCGCGTCAGCACCGCGTACGCGACGGTGATGGCCGCCACCACCAGCAAACCGGGCGCGGCGCCAACCGCGCCCACGATGGCGAGAAGGCCGGCGAGTGCCATCCAGCCGCTCACGGCATCGACGCCGCGGGCACGTCCTTCACCTCGGTCACCGCGACCTCAACCCGTTCGAGCACGCTTGCGACCACGCCGGCCGCGGTCGCGCCGCGCAGCTCGCGATCGATATCGAGCAGCAGGCGATGCTCGAGGACGGCGGGAGCGATGGCGCGCACGTCGTCCGGCAGGACGAAGTCACGACCGGCGAGCAGTGCCGCCGCCTGGGCGGCGCGGTAGAGCGCGACGCTTGCCCGCGGCGACGCTCCGAGGCGGACATCCGGATGGTCGCGCGTGGCGCGCACGAGCGCGACGGCGTATCTCTCCACCTCCTCGGCGACGCGCACGGTCCGGGACGCGTCGCGCAGCTCCACCATGTGCTCCGGACGTGCCACGACCGGCACGTCGTCGAGCGGCTCGGCGCCGCCCTGGTGGCGTCGCGCGATCCGCCGTTCGGCGTCCGCGTCCGGGTATCCGAGGCGGATGCGGACGAGGAACCGATCCAGCTGCGCCTCCGGCAGCGAGAACGTCCCCTCCAGCTCCACCGGATTCTGGGTGGCGAGCACCATGAACGGATCGGGCAGCGGGCGTGTCACGCCCTCCGCGGACACCTGTCGCTCCTGCATCGCTTCGAGGAGCGCCGATTGCGTGCGTGGGGTGGCACGGTTGATCTCGTCGACGAGGACGACGTTGGCGAAGATTGGTCCCGCGACGAAGCGAAAGTCACCCCGGTCGAGGATCGAGGAGCCGGTGACGTCGGTCGGGAGCAGGTCCGGCGTCCCCTGCACGCGATTGAAGGTGAGGCCGATGGCGTGCGCCACCGCCCGCGCGACGAGTGTCTTGCCGACGCCCGGCACATCCTCGAGGAGCGCGTGGCCGCCCGCGACCATCGTGACCGCCAGTAGCCGGATGGCCTCCTCGCCGCCGACGACCGCATGGCCGGCCGCGGCCAGCAGCTCGGCGAGGAAGCGGTCGCCGTGCGCCGCACCGGGTTCGGTCATCGATCTACCTACGCACTCAGGAGGCTCCGGCGTTCATGATCGTCCAGCGCCGCGCGCCGACGTCCGCGCCCAGGATCGGCACGGGCCGCGTCCCCAGTTCGAAGGTGAGCAGCTTCGCCACCGCGACGGGGACCAGCTCCGACCCGACGCCGAGACCGAAGAACTGCGCCGGACGGGGCTCGTAGCGGACGAGCTCGGCGACTGCCATGGACCGCACGCCGTCGTCGCTGACGATGCGGAACCGGACGTTGCGAAGCAGGTTGGCGGGCGCGGCGCCGCAGTCGGAGGTCAGTTCCCCCGCCGCGCACCGCGTCGCGAGCTCATCGATCACCCGTCGCGATGCCCGCTGCAACCCGGCGGGATCGTCGGCGATGGTGGACCACGCGGATGCGTCCCCCTCCGGCCACGCGGTCACGAACTGGTCGAGCACCGCTGCAGGCGTCGCCGCGGTGGCGGCGACGAGCCAGAAGATCGTCCCCCAGGCGAGCAGCGGCACCGACAGCCACGCGGCGGATGTCGCGGACGACCCGCGCGGCGCGGGCGCGATCGCGCCCTGGGTGCGCCGGGCGGCGTGGTAGGCGATCACCGCCTGGCCTGTCCAGGCAACGAGGAAGGCACAACCCGCCACGAAGGGAACGAGATACCACGTCGTGTCCACGAATGTCGCCGTGAGCGCGCCGACCACCGCGACCGCGAGCAGCTCGGCGGCGAGCAGCGCGGCCGCCGTCCGGTGGGCGCCGAGGAGCGCGTGGCCGAGGCCCCAGGCGACGATCGAGCGGCGAAGGACGGTACCGGGGTCCACCGACGCTCGGGCGCGCGCCGCGGTCACTCCCCGATGAGCAGGGTGCGGAGCTCAGCCTCGCCGTCGGCCGACGTCACGGCCAGCAGCTTGTCCCCTGCCTGGAGCCGGGTCTCGGGACGGGTGAAGATGGCGCGCCCGCCCCGAACCAGGACGGCGATGGTGCTTCCCCGAGGCAGCGTCAGCTCGCGCAGCTCATGGCCGACCGATGGCGCCTCCGCATCCAGCTGGGCCTCGACGATCTGCAGCTCGCCGCCCTCCAGCTCGGCAAGGTGGAGCAGGTCGTGGATCGGGATCTCGTGCTCGATGACGCCGAGGATGGCCTTGGTGGGGCTCACGGTGTCGTCGATCGAGAGCTGCCGGAAGAGCTTCTCGTTCTTTGGGTCGTTGACCCGGGCGATCGAGCGCGGGACGTTGAACTTCATCTTCGCCACCTGGCACGCGACGAGGTTGTCCTCGTCATCGCCCGTGACCGCCGCCATCACATCGGCCCGGCCCATGCCGGCCTCGGACTGGTAGCGGCCCTCACAGCCGTCGAACGGAATGACGATGCTGCCGAGCTCGTCGGCGATCGTCCGGGCGCGGACCGGGTCCTTCTCGATCATGACCACCTCGTGGCCGGCCGCGAGCAGCTCCTTGGTGAGGTGGTAGCCGACGTTGCCGCCACCGACCACGACGACGTACATCAGGCCTCCTCCGACGCCGGCACGCTGCCGGCGGCCTCACTCGGCTGAGCTTCTTCGATCGCCGGCGCGGTTGCGGTCTCAACTGTCTCGGCATCCACCTCGGGCTCGTGGTGGTGAAGCCGGCCGGCGGCCGCCGACGCCCCACGCATCGGCTGCGCGGTCGGTGCCTGCACACGTCCGTCGGTCGCCTCCGGCCCTTCGTGCGCCGCCAGGGTCAGCGCGTCGGAGAGGAGCGTCGTCCGACAGATCGTCTCGAGCCCCAAGGAGCGAAACGCCTCGGCGCGCACCGGGTCGTTGATCTTGGCGATCACGCGCGGAACGCTGAAGGTGTGCTTCGCCATCTGCGCTGCCAGGGTGTTGCGGTTGTCGCCCTCGGTCAGCGCCATGACGAGGTCGGCCATCTCCGCGCCGGCGCTGCGCTGGATGTCCTCGGAGGTGCCGGTGCCACGCACCGTCGCCCCCGCGAAGGACGACGGCAGGCGGTTGAATGCCCGCTGGTCGACGTCGACGACCGTCACGTGGTCACCTTGCTGGTCCAGCGCGGCCGCGGTCGTGGCGCCGACGCGTCCGCAACCGATGATGATCACCCTCATGGTGTTCTCGCCAGCTCCTCGGTCTCGACGCGCAGACACCACACCGGGGCGGTTGAGTTGCGCATCACGTACGGCACCGTTCGGCCGGCATCCCACTGGCCGCCGAATCGCTTCTTGTAGCGTAATCCCATCACGATCAGGTCGGTGCGCTGCTCGACCGCGTCGTCGACGATCGCCGGTCCCGCCGAGCGGGCCTGCACCACCCCGCTGCGGGCGGTGATGCCGAGATCGGCGAAGAACGCCTCCGCACCATTGGTCACCTCGTCGGCGAAAGCCCCCGCGCGTTCATCCTCCGCGTCGAGGTCGCGTTCGAACGGAACCTCGATGACGTGAATGAGAACTGCCTCACCCTCGCCATGCGCGAGCAGCGTCGCCGCCAGGCGGAGGGCTGGCTCATCTGCCTCGTTGCCGACCAGCGGCACGAGGATGCGCTCGTAGCGCAGCAGGGCTGGGCGCTCCTTCTTGGAGCGGAGGAAGCTCATGGCGTCCGCTATCCTACGCCCGCCCTAGCGGGACGGCACCTCGATCGCCGCGTCGACGATGAACTCGTCGCTGATCGTGTCGTCGGCACGCACCGTCAGCTCGCCGGACGGCAGGACGGTGCGGTCGACGAGCGCGCAGTCGGACGGGTACGTGAACGCCTGCGTCGTGCCCTGGCCGGAACGCGGCCGCCCCTCGCGCGCGAGGATCCGCATCTCGGTCCCGTCGAGGCTGATCGACTGCAGCGTCAATGACCAGCCACCGGTGGGTCGCTCGCCGAGCGCCACGCAGAGGATCGCCTGGGTGGCGAAGTCGATGGGCGGCGGTTCGGCGAGCAGCCGCACCGCACCGGCCGCGTCGAAGGCCATCTCGATGGCCGCACCATCGCGCGCGATCGGCATTGCGTCGGTCAGCCGCTGCATCGGGACGTTGCGCACCCCGCCCTCGGTTGGCATCACCGAGGCGGTCGCGCTCACCGAGCTCGTGTCGCCCGGCGACGGGCTGCCGCCGCCGGCCTCCGTGGCCGCGCCGCCTGCACCGCAGCCGGCGAGCAGCGCCGTGACCGCCACCGCGGCGACGCCCGCCGCAACGCGACCTCTCACCGGCCGTAGGCGAGGCGCTCGGCGAGCCGGGGGGGCAGCCCGACGTCGAGCATCTGCCGCTGGGTCGCGGCGATGTCGTAGCGCACTCGTCGAAAATCGACCGTCTCCGCGTCGAGGTCGAGGACGAGGTATGCCGCCATCGGGTCGCCGTCGCGTGGCTGCCCGACGCTGCCCGGATTGATGAGCGCGCGCCCCGTGCCGAGCGCCACCGTCGATCCCGGCGTGCCCGCCGTCGTGCGCACGCTCTGCCCGTCATCGGCCGCATATACGACCGGGAGGTGCGTATGGCCGAAGAGGCAGAAGCGGGTGTCGAAGGCACCGAAGTTGGGGCGGGCGATCTGCGGGCTGATGATGTACTCCCAGATCGGGTCGCGTGGCGAGCCGTGCACCGCCGTGAGCTCGCCGTCGCGACGCACCTCGGGCAGTGCCGCGATGTAGGCGCGGGCATTCTCGTCGACCACCTGCGCCGTCCACGTGATGGCGGCACGGGCATCTGGGTTGAAGTCCGACGGGTCGACGGCACCGATCGCCGCGCCGTCGTGGTTGCCGAGCACGCTCCGCGCGCCGAGCGCCTGGAGAACGGCGATCACCTCGTTCGGGCGCGGCCCGTAGCCGACGATGTCACCCAGCGTCCAGACCTGGTCCACGGTGGGCAGGTCCGCCCGCACCGCCTCGAGAGCGACGAGGTTGGCATGAATGTCCGAGAGCACCGCGATGCGCATGGGCACCCGAGTATACCGATGCTCCGGCCCCGCCTCTCGCCGCGGATCGGGCCACTGTTCAGGACACCAGAACAGTGCCGTGCGTCAGCCCAGCGGCTGGCGCCGCGCGTCACCCGGGCGACGCGGGTAGCGCGAAGATGTCTCGCGGTCCTTTACCACCTCGACGAGCGTCCGCCCCCCGAGCGCGGCGATCCCGGTCGGCAGCACCACCGGCGGCGCGCCACCCAGGTGCTCGGCTGCGGCACGCCCGCGCTGCATCTCGTCGCCGTCGATCGTCAGCGGCCCCTTCCACGCCAGCAGCCGCCCATCGTGCGCGACGAGCGGGAGCGCCAGCTCGACCAGCACCGGCAGGGGTGCACACGCGCGGGCGGTGGCGAGGTGATACGTGGCGCGGTGTCGGGCCTGCCGTCCGAGCAGCTCGAGCCGCTCCGGGACGACGCGCACGTGGTGCAGTCCGAGCATCTCGACACACGCCTCGAGTGCCGCCGCCTTCTTGCCGACCGAGTCGACGAGCGTCCAGGACAGATCGGGACGCGCCAGCGCGAGGGGGATCGCCGGCACGCCGCCACCCGAGCCGAGGTCGACGACGAGCCGGGCGCCGGACGCGTCGATGCGCGGCAGCGCGGCTACGGCATCGAGAAGATGATCGCGTGCGATGGCGGCTGGCTCGACGACGCGCGTCAGGTTGAGGCGGGCATTCGCATCGACCAGCAGCGCGGCGAAGCGTGCTGCGGCGGCGACCCACCCCGGGGGGAGGAGGGAGGCCAGTCTCGGCTCCGCCGCCAGCAGCGGCTCGAGCGCCGCGGCGGTGGCGCGAGCGACATCGGTGGGCAAGAAGAATGCTCCGGGCTGGTCGCGGTTCGGTCTTCCCGGTGCCGTGCGGGTTCTGACGACCGGCTTGCGCATCGGTCCCGCACCGGCCCCGGTTACCGTACTTGGCGGCCACCACGAAGCAGGACGGCGAACGTACCGCAGGGTGGCCGTGGAGAACAAGGCCATTCTTCCACAATCGCCGGGACGGGCATGCGATTGTGGATAAGTCCGCGCCGCTATACTCGGAGTCGATGACCCGGCAAGCGTCTGGAGCGCCTACGATCGAGGTGCGGTGGCCACACAGGTGACCGACGACCGGCAGCCGCGCTTCGCGCACGCGAGCGAGGCCGAGCTGGCGAGGATCCTCGACTACTACGGGATCGCATGGCACTACGAACCCGACGTCTTCCCCATCTCCTGGACCCCCGACGGTACCGTCGCCGAGTGCTTCGCGCCCGACTTCTACCTGCCGGAGATCGATCTCTACGTGGAGCTTACGACGCTCAAGCAGTCCCTGGTGCGCAAGAAGAACCGCAAGCTGCGCTGGATGCGGCAGCTCTACCCGGAGGTGCGCGTGAAGCTCTTCTACGCACGTGACTTCCGGGCGCTGATGGTGAAATACGGGCGCCTCTCGTTCCTGTCGCAGGTCGCCATCGCGAACCGGGCTCCGAACGGCGCGCTCGCCTACGACGCGGCGGACGCGGGATCGATGGACGGTGCCGCGTGACCGGCGTCGCCGTGGACACCGCACTGGACCGCGACGTCAGCGAGGTGCTGCTGACCAGCACGCAGCTCCAGGAGCGCATCGCCGAGCTCGGCGCCCAGATCGGTGCCGACTACGCGGACCGTGACCCGATCCTGATCGGCGTCCTCAAGGGATCGATTGTCTTCCTCGCCGACCTGATGCGGTCGATGGCGATCCCGCTCGCGGTGGACCTGATGGAGCTCAGCTCGTACGGGTCGGGAACCGAATCGAGCGGACAGGTCCGGATCCTCAAGGATCTCAAGGGCTCGATCGAGGGGCGGCACGTCATCGTCGTCGAGGACATCATCGACACCGGCCTCACCCTGAACTACCTGCTGCGCTACCTCGGCGAGCGCCAGCCGGCGTCACTGCGCGTGGTCTGCCTCCTCGACAAGCCGGCTCGCCGGCTGGTCGAGATGGAGATCGACTATCGCGGCTTCACGATCCCCGACCGCTTCGTCATCGGCTACGGGCTCGACTACGACGAGCGCTACCGGAACCTGCCGTACATCGGCGTGCTGAAGCCATCGGTCTACGGCGCCGCCGACCCGACCGCGTAGCGAATCCCACCATGGCCGACGGATCGGGCAGCCGCTTCCGCGCCCTCATCCTCCTCGGCTGCCTGGCGATGATCGCGTCCGGATTTCTGCCGTGGTGGCATGCCGGCGGCGAGTCGGTGGACGGCATCGTCATTCCGCCGCAGTCGGGGATCGGGCTCGAGGGTCCGGGGCTCGTCATCTTCGGCGTCGCCATCATGGGCCTCGTGCTGCTCGACATCGGCTATATCCGTGGGCGCTGGGGGTTCCTCCTCGATGCCCCGCCCGTCTACCTGCTGCTGGGCCTGACCGCCGCGGCGGCGCTGCTCTTCCGCGGCTGGGAGCTGTGGCACGTGGGCTTCCTGCCGCTGCCCCAGCAATCGCCCGGCCTCGCCGTCGCGGCGGTCGGGGTGGTGCTCGTGCTCTACGGCGCCGGGAGCGGATTCGGCGCCCGTCCGTCACGCTGGTGATGCCGTGACGCGGCGCGGCGCTGCCATCGCGGTCGGCGCCCTGGTCGTCGTCGCCGCGACCTTCGGGTGGCTGTTCCTGCGCCCGGGGGTCACGGCGGCGTCGGCCGATGGCAGCGTCGCGTACGCCTGCTCCGCGGCCGCCGGCGTCGACAGCGACGCGTGCCGCGTCTGGGGCGATGCGACACTGGCGGAGGGAGCTCCCTCCTCGACGTTCGACATCGCCGACGTCGCGCGCATCACGATCGATCGCGGCCTCGCCGGCGCAGCCCCCACCTGCACCGTGCGCTGGTACCTGGGACGCTACCCCGACGAGCCAGCGTGGGCGCGCGACGCGCCGTGCCCCGGCGGCTGAGCGGCCGGCGCACGGCGCCTCATGGCTGACGCGCCCAGGCGCCGTCGAGGTCGGCGGCACGCGCCCCGTCGGCACAGGTATCGACGATGCGCGTGATCGTGATGTCCTCGCTGCCGAGGGCGGCGGCACGCACGTTGTAGGCAGCGTGGACCGCGGGACAGGCGGGGTCGTCGTCGAGGGTGACGGTGACGCCGTTGCCCGCCCAGCGCCCAGCCCAGCGGCCGACGCTGAAGCTGCCGCCGTCGATCACGAGCCGGAGCGAGCCGGTCCCGCGCGCGCCGCGCGTGCCCGGGGCGGGGCGGACGTAGGCCCCGTCGGACCAGTGCCTCCCCGAGCCCTCCTTGAGCTGGAGCGTCGCCCAGCGGCCGCCGAATGCCGCACCGCCGACGAGGACGGCGACGACGCCGAGGAGCAGCAGCGTCCGGTCGTCGACCGGCACCGCCCGCACGGCGGCGGTCGCCACCAGCCCCGCCACGACGATCCCGATCAGCCCCACCCAGCTGATGCCGAGGATGACGCTCGAGGCCTGCCCGTCCTGCCGCACCGGCGGCAGCGTGGCGGCGACGAGCCCGAGCGTGACGGCCGCGCCGATGGCAAGCGACAAGCGCGGCAGACGCGCGCCGCGCAGCGCCGCGACGGCCAGGAGGCCGGTCGCCGCGGCCGCACCGATCCCGACCCCCAGCACGGGGAAGGCGGGCGTCTGCCACGCGTCGAGGAACACCCGGACGTGCCGGTAGCCCTCGCCGCGCACCTCGCGATCGTGGACGACCCAGCCGTCGACGAACGAGAGCGCCAGCAGCGTGGCGGCGAGGGCGACGAGGGCGAGCAGCCACCGCCGGCGAGTCATGCGAGCGGGTCAGCGCCCGGGCAGGACGGCCGGGGAGATGAGCAGCCAGCCGACGACCACGGCCACGAGCACCGCCGCGAGCAGCAGCATCGGTCGCAGGTCGGGGCGATACTCCCGCGGTGCGCGCGGCGGCCGGCGTTCGGGAGCCATCGGTCCGAGGAGCGCTCTGGTCAGATCTCGCCGAGGTACGCCTGTCGCACCTGCTCGTTGGCGGCGAGGCTGGCGGCGGTGTCTTCGAGGAGGATCGTCCCGGTCTGCAGCACGTAGCCGCGGTGGGCCACGTTGAGCGCCATCAGCGCGTTCTGCTCCACGAGCAGCACCGTGGTGCCCTGTGTGTTGATGTCGGTGATGATCTCGAAGATCTGCTCGGTGAGGATCGGCGAGAGCCCCATCGACGGCTCATCGAGCAGCAGCACCACCGGGTGGGCCATGAGGGCGCGGCCCATGGCCAGCATCTGCTGCTCGCCGCCCGACATCGTGCCCGCCTTCTGTGAGCGACGCTCCTTCAGCCGCGGGAAGAGGTCGTAGACCCGGGTGACGTCGTCGTCGATCCGCTCACCGGGCCGCGAGAAGGCCCCCATCTGGAGGTTCTCGAAGACGCTCATCCGGGCGAAGACCCCACGTCCCTCCGGCGAGTGGGCGATGCCGAGCTTCACGATCTCGTGGGCTGGCGTGTGGTGGATGGCGGCACCCCGCATGCGCACCGCCCCCGTTCGCGGCCGCAGGATGCCGGAGATGGTGCGCAGCGTCGTGCTCTTGCCGGCGCCGTTGGAGCCGATGAGCGTGACGATCTCGCCGCGGTCGACGCGCAGCGTCACGCCCTTGAGCGCCTCGATGTTGCCGTAGAAGACGTGGATGTCGTCCACCTCGAGCAGCGGCTCGGCGGCGGCGGTCGGCGGCGAAGGGTCCGCCATGGGGCTCGACTGATCGGCGCGCGGCTCGGCGGTCACGACGCGTCCGCCTGCTTGCCGAGGTACGCCTCGATGACGCGCGGGTTGGTGCGGATCTCCTCCGGGCTGCCCTCGGCGATCTTCTCGCCGTAGTCGAGCACCGTGATCCGCTCCGACACGCCCATGACGACCTTCATGTCGTGCTCGATGAGGAGGATCGAGAGGTTCAGCTTGTCGCGCAGCTCACCGATGAGCCGCGTCATGTCGGCGGTCTCCCCAGGGTTCATGCCGGCGGTCGGCTCGTCGAGCAGCAGCAGCTTGGGGTCGCTGGCCAGCGCGCGGGCGATCTCCAGCCGTCGTTGGTAGCCGTACGGCAGGTTGCGCGCCCACTCTCCCTCGTAGCCACGGTCGAGGCCCACCAGGTCGAGCAGCTCCAGCGCGCGCTGGGTGGTGATCTCCTCCTCGTGCCGCACCTGCGGGAGGCGCAGCAGGGAGCCGATCCACGACGCGCCCATCCGCACGTGACGGCCGACCATCACGTTGGCGAGGACCGTCATCTCGTTGAAGAGGCGGATGTTCTGGAAGGTGCGGCCGATGCCCAGCTCCACGATCTGGTGCGGCGAGAGGCCGATGGTCGGGTGCCCATCGAGGTAGATGGCACCCGATGTCGGCTGCAGCATCCCGGTCAGCTGGTTGAAGAACGTCGTCTTGCCGGCGCCGTTGGGACCGATGAGCGACACGATCGAGCGGGGCGGGATGACGAAATCGATGTCGCGGTTGGCGACGAGGCCGCCGAAACGGATCGTCACCTTGTCGGCGCGCAGCACCGCATCGTCGGCCGGCGCTGCGCGTGCTCGGGCCGTATCGGTCTCGGTGGCCACCGTCGCTCCTCCGTCGCTCATATGATCGCCGGCTCCGCCGTCTCGGTTCCCGATTCCTGTTTCCATCGATCGTCGTCGTCGGTGTCCTGGTCCGCCTCGTGAAGCTCCGCGCGGCGGCTCCGGTTGGGCAGGATGCCCTCCGGCCGCAGCAGCATCATCGCGACCAGCACGATGCCGTAGACGAGGAGGCGGAACTCGCTGAACTCCCGCAGCAGCTCCGGCAAACCGACCAGCACGATGGCGCCGACGATGACGCCGGGGATCGAGCCGATGCCGCCGAGGATGATGAGCGCCAGGACGTTGATCGAAACGATGATATTGAGATCCTGGGGAAAGACGCTGCCGATGCGCACCGCGTAGAGCGCGCCGGCGAGGCCGCCGAACGTCGCGCCCAGCGAGAAGGCGAGCAGCTTGTACTTCGTCGTGTTGATGCCGGTCGCCTCGGCCACCGACTCGTCCTCGCGCATGGCGGTCCACGCGCGACCGACCCGCGAGCTCGCGAGCGAGATCGCCGCCGCCGCCGCCACGATGCAGGCGAGCAGAATCGGGTAGTAGAGGCGCTCCGGCTGTCGCAGGTCGATGCCGAGGAAATTCGGCGCGGGCACCTGCAGGATGCCCTGCGCACCGCCGAGGTACGGCGTCATCCAGTCGGACAGAAAGATGATGCGGGCGATCTCGCCGAAGCCGAGCGTCACGATGGCGAGGTAGTCGCCGCGCAGGCGGAGCACCGGGGTGCCGATGGTGAGACCGATGACGGCGGTGATGAGCATCACTACCGGGACCGCGATCCAGAAGCTCAGCTGCGGGGCGAAGGCGGGGCTGCTGGGCGAGGTGAGCACCGCCACCGAGTAGGCACCCACCGCGTAGAAGGCGACATAGCCGAGATCGAGCAGCCCGGCGAAGCCGACCACGATGTTGAGGCCCAGGCCGAGGAGGATATAGATGCCGACCGTATCGAGCGCGGTCGCCAGGAACGAGCCGACGAAGAGCGGCAGGCTGAGCAGGACGAAGAGCCCGATGCCGATGCCGCTGAGCCAGATGGAGCCGCGCTGCACCGGCGGGAGTCCCGAGTAGCGCGCGCGCACCTGGTCGCCCCGCGATCGCCACCCGTAGTCGGCGAGCGCCGAGACGACGAACGCGACGGCCGCGCCGAGCGGCTGCATCCCGTCGCGCGCGAAGAAGAAGTCGTTGACCGCCTTGATGCCCAGCCCGGTCAGGATCTGGGTGACGAAGGTCTGCATCAGCGCCAGGCCGAGCACGACGGCCATGCCGACCAGGACCGCGCGACGGATCGGTGGGGGCAGGATCGCGATGCCCGCGCCGAGCGCGCCGACCAGCAGCCCCCCGATGACGAGCAGCAGCGTCCCGGTGCCGGCCGTGAGGCCCCAGTGCAGAACCTGCACGAGCTGGGGCGAGGCATTGACGAGGACGTCGCGCGGGTTGACCGCGTCGATCAGCCAGGTGACGCCGCCGACGATGGCCCCGGCCGACACGCCGGCGAGGGCCCCCGATGCGAGCGCGGTAGTGACACCGGGACGGACGAGCGCGCCGATGCGCATCGGCGTCGCGGAGCGGAACCCGGCGGCGAGCGCCGCGAGGAACGGGATGACGGTGCCGATCGAGAAGACATTGGCGATCAGGTCGCGGTCATCGAGCTTGACGATGAGCCCGACCAGTGCCAGGTGGACGACCGCGATGCCCGCGACGGCGCCGCTGATCATGGCGCGTCGGAAGAACGGACGCATCAGGCGTTCTCCTTGCGGCCCAGGAACCCGGCGGGGCGGAAGATGAGCACCAGCACGAGCACGCTGAACGCGATCACGTCCTTGAGCTGGTTCGGCGACGGGATATTGAACCCGTCGAGCAGGAGGAAGGGCGCCACCGCCTCCAGCAGCCCCAGGGCAAGGCCGCCGAGCATGGCGCCGACGATGTTGCCGATGCCGCCGAGGACGGCCGCGGTGAAGGCCTTGATCCCCGGCAGAAAGCCCATCGTGTAGCTGACCTGGTTGAAGATCAGCGTGTAGAGGATCCCCGCCGCGCCGGCCAGCAGTCCGCCGATGGCGAACGTGATGACGATGACGCGATCAACGTTGATCCCCATCATCGCCGCGACGTCCTTGTTCTCGCTCACTGCCCGCATGGCGCGTCCGGTGCGGGTGCGCTCCACGAACAGGTAGAGGCCCACCATCAGCACGATGGCGGCGATGGTCACGATTCCCTTGGCGACCGGGATGACGAGCCCCGCCACCTCCCACTGGCCCTGAAAGATCGAGAACGTCGGGTACGCCTTGATGCCGGCGCCGTAGAGGCCGCGGAACGTGTACTGCAGGAAGAGCGACGCACCGATGGCGGTGATGAGCGGGACCAGGCGCGGTGCGCTGCGAAGGGGCCGGTATGCGATCCGTTCGAGCAGGATCGCCACGAGCATCGAGGTGAGCATCGAGACCACGAGGACGATCGAGAAGGCGAGCACCGGGTTGGCCGCGACGAGCCCCTCGTCGGCGAGTGCCTGCGCGGCGAAGACGGCGGTGAATGCCCCCGCCATGAATATCTCGCCGTGGGCGAAGTTGATCATGAAGAGGATGCCGTAGACGAGCGTGTAGCCGATGGCGATCAGGGCGTAGATCGCGCCGAGCGCGATCCCCGAGATGATGAAGCCCTCCCAGACGTCGATCGAGTAGCGGCCCCGGGCGATGGTCAGGGCCGAGCCGACCACCACGAAGACGATGATGACGAGCGCGAAGGCCACCAGGAGGATCGTGCTGCGGGTGATCCGCGCGGGGAATCGGAAGGGTCCCATTCGCGATCCTCGAAGTGCTCGGTGAGTCTATGAACCGATAACGAGTGTGGGTGAGCCGGAAGCCGGCTCACCCACACCCCAGCCAGGTCAGCTGACCGTGGGGTTACTCCTCCGGCCAGATGCGCACGTATGCGCCGTTCTGGACTTGAGAGACGGAGATCTTCGCATCGGCGCAGTCACCGTTCTCGTCGCAGGTCAGGTTCCCGGTGATGCCCGCATAGCCGGACGTCGCGAAGAAGGCGTCGCGGAGGGCGGTGCGCGGGATGTGCAGCGTTCCACCGTCGTCGATGGCGACCTGCTCGATCGCGTCGAGCACCATGTTCACCGCGTCGAACGCGTGGGCATGGAAGACGGAGATCGGGGCGCTCTGTCCGGAGACGTTGGTGTACTCCGGCAGGAACGTGCTCTCGTAGAAGTCACCGGCGAAGTTCAGGTCCGGGCCTGAGAGGTACATGTTCTCAGCCGCATCCCCGGCGCCACTGAGGAACTCGGGGTTGAAGAGGCCGTCGGCCCCGGCCAGGTCGGTGTTGTCGAGGGCGGAGTTCTGTCGCGCCTGCTGCGTCATCAGGGCGCCCTCGGCGGTGAAGATCGGGTAGTAGAAGAGGTCTGGCGCGCCACCGTCGTTCGACGTGGCGAGGCTGCTCAGCAGGCTGCTGAAGTCGGTCTGGCCGACGGTGATCGCCTCCTGCAGGCTGACCGTGCCGCCGCACTGGCTCTTGAAGTTGTCGACGAAGACCTGCTGCAGCTGCTCCGCGTACGGGCTGCCGTCGTGGACGGTGGCCGCCGACTTGGCCTCAAGAACCGTACAGGCGAAGTCCGCCATCGCGGCGCCCTGGATCTTGTCGTTGTGCGCGGTGCGAGCGTAGAACGCCTCGTGGGTGGCGGGGTCGGTCAGCGACGGCGCCGTGTTCGAGGGCGAGACGAGCAGGATGCCCGCCTCCGACAGGATCTGGGCGGCCGGGACACCGGCGCTCGAGCAGCTGGTGCCGATGACCGCTGCGATCTCGGGCTTGCTCTTGAGCAGGTTGGCCGAGGCGGTGCCGCCGTCGGCACTGCAGCCGTCATCCTGGTTGTCGAGCTCGACGTCGTGGCCGAGCACCTGGCCGCGCAGGTTGACCGCGACCTGGGCGCCGTACTGGCTGTCGAGGCCGAGCGAGGCGTTGGCGCCGGTGATGACGAGGGATGTGCCGAGGACGATGGGATCGCCGGAGGCGACCTCCACGCAGCCGAATTGGTCGGCATCACAGGCGGCGGTCGCGTCGCCGCCACCGCCACTGCTCGACGCTGCCGCCGAGGACGAGCTCGACCCACCACCGGTACAGGCGGCTAGGGCGAGCAACAAGGTTGCGAGGATCGCAATCCAACGCAAGGGCTTCTGCATCCGGGTCTCCTCCAGTTGCTCGGAACGCGCGAGCACGCTCACCGATGTAAGGTGGCGCGCATCATAGTCGCGGCCTCCCGCGAGGCGCAAGCGGTTTTCCCCTTTTGCTCACTAGCCCGCCGAGCGCCGTCGCGTTCAATCGAGGTGTCCGGCGGGGGGCCACGCCATCGGTCTGGTATCCTTGTGCGGGAAGTCACGCAGTCGCCATGTGCGCTGCCGAACCCGTCCCGAGGGCCATTCACTGGAGTTCCACGTCCGAAGCGCCCGCATCACCGATGTCGATCCCGCGGTACGCGTGCTCGCACGCACCAACGGTGCATCCGGCGGTGGCGGCGATGAAGCCGACTTGCTGCGGAATCTGCTCTACGTCCCGGCTGCCACCGTCGTGGTCGCCGAGGCCGAGCACCGCGTCATTGGCGTTGGCGTGCTCTCCATCCGTCCCTCGGTCAGGTCGGGCCCGTTCATCGGCTGTATCGATGAGCTGGGGCTGATGACGGGCCCGGACGCTGCGCGCGGCGATGAGCCTGACCCCGCGTTCCGAACCGACGTCGGCCGCTCGATCCTCGAGCAGCTGGTCAGATCGGCGCATAACAAGGGATGCACGGTCGTCGAGGTCGCCGACCCCCTGGCCAGCGCAGAGGCGCCGCTGCTGAATGCGGCAGGCTTCGCCGGCGTGGGGACGCTCCTGAGCCGCGCCATCGGGTGAAACCCCGAGGCGCGCCGGAGCCGGTACTCGACCAGCGCGCACCGACCATTTCACACAATCAGGAGAAGAGCTCGACCGTGAGCAAGAACGTGGCGATGTTTGTTGACGTCGCCAACATGTACTACGCCGCGCGCGGGCAGGACGTCGATGTCGATTACATCGCCCTGCTGAAGCACGCCACCAAGGGACGCGACCTCATTCGCGCCTACGCATACTCCGGCCTCGATCCGGAGAACGAGAACCAGCGGAAGTTTCTCGACTTCCTCATCAAGAACGGCTACAAGGTCGTCAGCAAGGACATCCGGAAGTTCGGCGACGGACGCGTCAAGGCGAACCTCGACATCGAGCTCGTCGTCGACCTGTTCCGCCTCGGCGACCGGATGGATATCGCCGTCATCGTGTCCGGTGACGGGACTTCGCCTCGGCCATCCGCGCGCTCCAGGACAAGGGCGTCCGGTGCGAGGTGATCAGCTTCCGCCCCAACACGTCGTCCGACCTCATCGCGGTCGCCGACGAGTTCATGGACATCATGAAGGTCGCCTCCATCGAGCGCGGCAAGGGAATGCGCGTCGGCATGAGCGCGCCCGAGATGCCGGCCAAGGAGGTCAACCCCGAGTTCGGCTTCCGCGAGGCGTCTCGCTCCGTGGCCGCCGCCGCACTCGCGGCGATCCGGACCGGTGACTCGCCGTCGGGTCGGAGCCGCGGTGGACGCCGCACCGCCGAGCCGCCGGCTGCCACGAGCGAGCCCGCTGCCGCCGAGAGCCCGGCCGCCGCGCTCGACCATGCCGCGACCGACGAGAACGGCAAGCGACGTCGCCGACGGCGCGGCGGGCGCGGTCGGGGACGGCGCCGCGACGAGGGCACGAGCGGCGAGGCCGATTCGCTCGCGACCGGCGATCCGGACGCGGAGATCGGCTGGGAGGAGCTCGACGACGTGTCGCAGCTCGACGGAGCCGGCAGCGCCCGTTCCGAGGCGACCGAGCCCGACGAGTTCGAGGAGATCGGCTTCGAGGAGCTCGACGCCGAGGCACTCGCGGAGCTCGGCATCGAGATGCCGGCCGGCCCCCCGGCCGTAGCCGAGACGAGCGCCTCCGACTCCGCCGACAAGCCGAAGCGGGCGACCCGCAGCCGCAGCCGCAAGGCGGCGGACACCGAGTCGACCACGA
>JBBRWZ010000041.1:0-20564 GCA_038248895.1 Candidatus Limnocylindria bacterium
AGCGGGCGGCGAGGTCGTCTTCGAGGGTACTGTCGAGGGCCTGCGCGGGAGCGGCACCCTCACCGGGCGGCATCTCGACGATCGCGCGGCACTGAAGGCGGCGGTGCGCAGCCCCACCGGCGCGCTCGAGGTCCGTGGCGCCAGCACGCACAATCTTCGCGACGTCGATGTCGACATCCCGCTCGGCGTCCTCGCCGTCGTAACCGGCGTGGCGGGGTCCGGGAAGAGCTCGCTCATCGGTGGCTCGGTTGCCGGGCGTGAGGGCGTGGTGACGGTCGACCAGGGGGGCATCAAGGGCTCGCGGCGCAGCAACCCCGCGACATACACTGGGCTGCTGGAGCCGATCCGCAAGGCGTTCGCAAAGGCGAACGGGGTGAAGCCGGCGCTCTTCAGCGCCAACTCGCAGGGCGCCTGCCCCACCTGCAATGGCGCCGGCGTCGTCTTCACCGACCTGGCGATGATGGCCGGCGTGGCCACCACCTGCGAGGAGTGCGAGGGGCGGCGCTTCCAGGCCTCGGTTCTCGAGTACACGTTCGGGGGGCGGAACATCAGCGAGGTGCTGGCGATGTCCGCGACCGATGCGGAGGCGTTCCTCGGCGACGGCGAGGCAAAGACGCCCGCGGCGCACGCGGTCCTGCGCCGCCTGACCGATGTCGGCCTCGGCTACGTCAGCCTCGGCCAGCCGCTCACGTCGCTTTCCGGCGGCGAGCGACAGCGGCTGAAGCTCGCGACGCGCATGGGCGAGCCCGGGGGCGTCTACGTGCTGGACGAGCCGACCACCGGCCTCCATCTCGCCGATGTCGAGCAGCTGCTCGGCCTGCTGGACCGGCTCGTCGACGCGGGCACATCGGTGATCGTGATCGAGCATCACCAGGCGGTCATGGCGCATGCGGACTGGATCATCGACCTTGGGCCGGGGGCGGGCCACGACGGGGGTCGGATCGTGTTCGAGGGCACCCCGGCCGACCTAGTCGCCGGGCGGTCGACGCTCACCGGGGAGCATCTCGCTGCCTACGTGGGGAGCTGACCGCGCGGCCTCCTCCGGCGTGCTGGGTCGTGGCCCCGCTCCCCGTTGCCGAAATATCGAACGGAATGAGCGGTTGGTGGCCCGGCCGTGTGGTTCGACCGAAATATCCAACACTGCCACGCACGAGCGCCGCGGATCGGTGGGGCTCACGCTCGCAGCTGATCGATATTTCGGCCATACCGCCCGTCCCGTCACCGTCCGGTGCGCATCGTCCGAAATATTCACGCCGGGCACGGCCCCGGTCTGGTGGCCGAAATTTCGATCGGGATGAGCGGGCACTGTCTGCATCGGTCTCGGCGTAGGTCACCACTGAGACGGCGAATCTAGAGCACATCTAGAACGACGGCCCCGACCTTTCCGCCGTCCAGCGCGCGTGAAGCTGGTTGCAGAGAGGTACTCGACCGTGAAGAGACGACTCGTTCCAGGATTCGCATTGACGCTTCTCCTTGGCGCCGCGCTCGCCTTGCCCATGGCAGCGGCCGCGGCGACGGTGGCGCCGGTGACCATCGACATCCACGGCGCGTTCAGCGATGAGCACGGCAGCTTCGTCGCGGACAGCCCCTACCTTTGCGCTGGCGGCACGACCTCCGATTTCGTCCGGTTCGTTGGCCACGGGTCGGTCGTGCTCATCAAGGACGTCAAGACCTTCGATTGCGCGGATGGATCCGGGTCCTTCACCCTGAGGGCCCAGGCCAAGGTACGCGGTTGCGAGGCCACCGATAGCTTCAACTGGGTCGTGGCTGGGGGAACCGGCGCCTACGCCAGCCTCCACGGAGCAGGGAAGGGAATTGGAACCTACTTCCCGCCCAACGCATGCGAGGCCGAGGGGATCGACGATCACCTGACCGGGATGCTTGTGCTGCACTGAGAAGACCGTCGCCGTCTGCCTCGCCATGTCCGCCGTGACTGCCGGGCCGGGCGAGGCGGCGACGGCGGCAAGCCGCACCCGCCATCAACCCGCGAAGCGCATTGACCGCCGTGCGCGGCGAATCATAGGATCCCTACGCATCCCCTCGTTGCACGGCGTGGATCGATGAGATTCCGCATCCTGGGCGCACTGGCAGCCGAGACGACTGACGGGACCCCCGTCCCGCTCGGACAGCCCAAGCAGCGTGCCCTGCTCGCCATCCTGCTGCTGCATGTCGGCGAGATCGTCTCCATCGACCGCCTGGTGGAGCTGTTGTGGGGCGACGGCGCGCCGCGCACCGCCGAGCACTCCGTGCAGATCTATGTATCGGAGCTGCGCCGCGCACTGCTGCCGGTCAGTGGCGAGCAGGTCATCCTGACCCGACCGCCAGGCTACCTGCTCCAGGTTGCGGCGGACGAGGTCGACGCGCGGCGCTTCGAGCGGGCGGTCGTGGACGGCGCGGCGGCGCTCGCCGCCGGAAGACAGGCCGAGGGCCGCGCGCTCCTGACCGATGCCCTGCGTCTGTGGCGCGGCCCGGCGCTGTACGACTTTTCGTACGAAGAGTTCGCACAGCCCTACATTCATCGTCTCACTGACCTGCACCTGAACGCCATCGAGGAGCTGGCTGCCGCCGAGCTGTCCGACGGACGCCCCGGCGCGGCGATCCCGCTGCTGGAGGCGGCCATCTCCGAGGATCCGCTCAGAGAACGGTCCAGGGAGCTGCTCATGCTGGCGCTGTACCGTCTGGGTCGTTCCGCCGAGGCGCTCCGCACCTACGAGAAGCTGCGCGGGGTGTTGGCCGAGGAGTTGGGCGTGGAACCGTCGCCACCGCTGCGGCAGTTGCAGGAGCGGATCATCCTCCACGACTCGTCGCTCGGCACCGGATCGACTCAGCGAGAGCTCGCGGACCCCGATCCGCGCAATCCGTACAAGGGCCTGCGAGCATTCGCCGAAGAGGACAGCGGTGACTTCTTTGGGCGTGCGGCATTGGTCGATCTGCTTGAGCAGCGGGTCCGCGGCGGCGCGCGCCTGGTTGCCCTGGTCGGCCCGTCGGGCGCGGGGAAGTCCAGTGTCGTGGCAGCCGGCCTCATCCCACGGCTCCGGGGCGACTGGGGGATCAGCCACGTCACCCCCGACACCATTGGCCTTGCGGATCTCGTCCGATTGGGCGCAGAGGGCGGGCGCCGGCTCATTGTGATCGACCAATTCGAGGAACTGTTCACCGGCGCTGATGACGCCCACCAGCGCCGCATTCTGGGTGAGCTGACCCGGATCGTCACGACCCCTGGCCCCTCGGTCCTCGTCAGCCTTCGCGCCGACCTCTACGATCGGCCACTCCAGTTTGCCGCCTTTGCCAGGGTCTTCCTGGACGGTGTGGTCAGCATCCTGCCTATGTCGGCCGAGGAGCTCGAAGAGGCGATCGTCCTCCCTGCGGAGCGCGCCGGAGTCACGATCGAGCTGGCCCTGGTGGCCACCTTCATCGCCGACACGCTGGACCAACCGGGCGTCCTGCCGCTGCTGCAGTACACCCTCACCGAGCTGTTCGACCACCGTGACGCGCAGCGGCTCGCGCTGACGGCCTATCGGCGCATGGGCGGCCTGCGCGGGATCCTTACTCGTCGTGCGGAGCAAGTGTTCGCCACGCTCAACGCCGAAGAGCAGCGGGTCGCGAACCAGGTCTTCCTGCGGCTCGTGCGCCCCGGTCGCGCTGCCCTGGATTCCCGCCGTCGCCTGCAGCTTTCCGAGCTGACCGCGTTGGGGCTCGATCCGGTGGCGCTCAGCGCTGTGCTGGATGCCTACGGTCGCCATCGGCTCCTGGCCTTCGGCAGGGATGACGACGGCGCCGCGGCCACGGTCGAGGTTGCCCATGAGGCGCTCCTGTGGGAGTGGGAGCGACTGGCACGCTGGGTTGACCGCCATCGCATCGCCCTGCGCCGCCACGGGTCGTTCATCGCGGCCCAGGCGGAGTGGGAAGAGTCGGGGCGTGACGCCGGCTACCTCCTGGCCGGCACCCGTCTCGACGAGTTCGCCGCGTGGGCACGCGAGGGCGCGATCCTGCTGACCGATAGCGAGCGCGCCTTCCTGGACGCCTCGCTCGACCAGCGCGCTTCACGGGCCGCTGAGCAGGAGGCGCGGGCGCTCGCCGTGCGCCGCCTCGAGAAACGGTCTCGCAACCGGCTGATCGGCCTTCTCGGCGCCACCGTGGTCCTGCTGGGCGGAGGGACGTGGGTCGCGCTCGCCGTGAGCAGCCAGCCGCCTACCGTGGGCATGCTGATTCACCAGGCCGGCACCCAGCTCGATGTGCTGACCACCCGGGCATTCGACGAGGCCGTCTCGGACCTTCGCCTGGTCGGCATAACGCGCGACACCGATGTCCAGGACGCGAACCACAGACTGAGCGCTCTCTCCGACGAAGGGCCGGACGCGATCATCGACTTCACGCTCGACACCGATGTTGCCGGCGTGGCGTCGCGGTACCCGCAGATCCACTACGTCAGCTTCGCGAGCAGTGGGCCGCCGCGCGATAACGTCCGCTACGTCTGGTTCGCCGATGAGCAGATCGCATACCTGGCCGGAGCGATCGCCGCCCTGCATACGCTGACGGGGCACATCGGCTTCGTTGGCGGGATTGACACCCCGGTCATCTGGCACTTCCAGGCCGGGTTCGCAGCGGGCGCCGCAGCGGTCAATCCGGACGTCAAGGTGGCCGTGAGCTACCTCACCGCCCCGCCGAACTTCGACGGGTTCGTCAAACCTGATCTGGCGAAGACCGCTGCCGATGCCCTCTACGGGCAGGCCGTTGACGTGATCTTTGCCGCGGCGGGCCAGTCCGGCGATGGCGTGCTGGAGTCGGCGTCCTCCATCTACCGTGACACGGGGCGCGAGGTCTGGGTCATCGGCGTGGACACGGATCAGTACGACACCGTGAGCGGGGTCAACCGGGTGGAGTGGCAGGCTCGCATCCTGACCTCGGCCATCAAGCGGATGGACCTGGCGGTGTATGACAGCGTGCAGGAGCTGGCCCATGACCGCTTCACTCCCGGGACCATTCGGCTCGGCCTCCGGGATGGTGTCATGGAGCTGGCGACAAGCGGCGGACGGATCGATGGAGACCGAGACCGCATCCAAGCGCTAGAAGCGGCCATCATTGCCGGCGACATCACGGTGCCATGCATCCCCGCGGATCGCGCGCAGCAGGCCGCCGCGCAGGGCCTGTCACAGGATCACTGCATCGAGTAGGACACCCGGCGAGTGGTCGAAAAATCGAACGGAATGAGCGGTTGGGGGCCGGCCCGTGGGGTTTGACCGATATTTCGAACACTGCCGCGCACGAGCGCCGCGGATCGGTGGGGCTCACGCTCGCAGCTGATCGATATTTCGGCCAAACCGAACCGTCGGACGGCCTCACCCGCGAATCGTTCGAAATATCGATGGGTCGGGGTCGGCGCGGCTCGGCGGAAAGAACGCTCGTCACGCTTGCCAGTGCCTGTGATCGTGGTGACCGATGAGCGACACCAACTGCCCCGGCTGCGGCATTCGCCTGGCGGATCGACCAGATGCGCCCGACCCCGGTCCGCGGCGCGCCCGCGGTGGCACCAGATGACGGTGGATGCCCACGCCGCGCAGCACGTGGGTCCGGACGCGCCGAGCATCGGTCCGGCCTTCGCGCTCATCGGTCTCTACCTCGCGGTCGAGCGCGGGTTGAGCGGCCCGCAGGTCCGCGAGACGCATCACCTCCTCGCCACGCCCAAGCGGGAATGGCCGCGCTTCGAACCGCCCCTGACGGCGTGGCCGGTGACGGTGAGGGATGTGGCGGCACCCCGCCGGGGGTCGATTCGGCCCGCACGAAGGTGCCATTCGGCCCATTCGCCGGCAGTCGGTCCTCGATGAAGGTGTAGGGGACGGGAGGGGCGCGCATCCGGCGCCCCCGATTCGACAACGCAGAGGCACAGACTGGCATGAAGAAAGACCGCGCTCTTCCGATCGCATTGATCGGGCTCGCATTCGCACTGGCGGCCTGCAGCACGACGGCGTCGCCGTCCGCGAGTGACGGGACCACGATCACCGCGACGCTGTCCGAATACAAGATCGTCATGAGCGCGACGTCTGCGCCCGCCGGTCCGGTGACCTTCAACGTGACGAACGCCGGGACGATGGTCCACGAGTTCGTCATCCTGAAGACCGATACCCTGGCCAAGGACCTTCCGCTGGTTGATGGCGTCGTGATCGAGGACGACTTCAGCCCCGTTGGCGAGGTGGCGGAGACAGAAGCGGGCGGGTCCGGGACCTTCTCGGCCACCATGGCTGCCGGCCACTACGCGATCATCTGCAATATCGCCGGCCACGTGTCGCAGGGCATGGTCACGGACTTCACGGTCAATTGACCGGGTACGCGGAGAGATCCAACGCCCCCGGCGGTGAAGCCGGGAATCGTTCGAATCGATCCGTCGACGGGGCCAGTCTGGCGTCGGCCCCCGCGATGGCGGGCCAACGTTCGTCACGCCTGCCAGTGCTGTCATCGTGGTGACCGATGAGCGACACCACCTGCCCCGGTTGCGGCACTCGGCTGGCGGACCGATCGGATGCGCCCGACCCCGGGCCGCGGCGCGCCTCGCCGGCCTGCTTGGCGCTCGCCGCCGAGGTGGCGGCGCGTGAGTTCGAGCACCCGGCGATCCTCGCGCGCTGGCACCAGATGACGGTGGATGCCTACGCCGCCCAGCACGTCGGTCCGGACGCGCCGAGCATCGGTCCTGCCTTCGCGCTCATCGGTCTCTACCTCGCGGTCGAGCGCGGGCTGGGCGGTCCTCAGGTGCGCGATGCGCACCACTTCCTCGCCACGCCCAAGCGGGAATGGCCGCGCTTCGAACCGCCCCTGACCGCGTGGCCGGTGACGGTGAGGGATGTGGCAGCGGCCGGGGGCCCCGAGGCGCACGCGCAGGCGGTGCAGCGTTGGGGAGCATCGGTCTGGGAGGCGTGGCGTGCAGCGCACGACGAGGTGCGCGGGCTGACCGACCCGCTGCTGGCGGACTGGCGGCCTAGAGGGTCGTGAAGAGGCTGGCGAGCACGGTGAACGTGTTCGTCAGGATCATGAGGCCAACGATGACGATGAACGCGCCGGATGTCACCTCCACTGCCCGGTGATGGCGTCGCAGGAGCGTCAGCAGCGGGCGCAGGCGGGGGAGCGCGACCGCGGCGGCGAGGAACGGAATCGCCAGTCCGAGCGAATAGGCGGCCAGCAGGAGCGCCGCTGGGCCGACCTGCTGGGCCGATCCGGCGAGCATGAGGATCGAACCCAGCACGGCTCCGATGCATGGCGTCCAGCCGATCCCGACCAGGGCGCCGAGCGCCACCGAGCGAACCGAACGCCCCACCGGCAGCGAGCGCGCGTTGACCGATGGCATCCGCGTCCCGGCCAGCGGTCCCCAGGCGGCGATCGTCGCCGCTCCGAGCGCAATGATGATGACGCCTGCCGCCTCGCGCACCCCGGGTACCGAGAAGAGGCGCGCGCCAAGGAGCCCGGCCGAGACGCCGAGCAGGATGAAGATGGTGCTGAAGCCGAGCACGAAGAGCACCGCCTGGGCGAGGACGGGTCGGGTGGCCGCGTGGCCGGTCGCCCCGTGGCCCGCGGCGGCCGGTATCGCCGCTGCCTCGGAGAGGAACGCGAGGTAGACCGGAACGAGCGCGAGCACGCAGGGGGAGACGAAGCTCACCATGCCCGCCACGATGGCGAGCGCGAGCGTCAGCTGGGAGCCATCCATGACCCCGATGGTAGCCGCCGGCCCACGTGGCTGCAGGTCAGCGACCGAGGAGCAGGCTCACCGGTGTCGCATTGGGCTCCACCGCGATCGGCTGCGCGATGATCCAGAGGCTGAGCACGGTGTAGCCGATCATGAGGAGAACGAGCGGCAGGCCGGCCACGATCGGGTGCCCGGGGGCGTCGCGCAGCGCGATCCGGTGCGCCAGCACGACCGCCGCGATGTGACCGATGACGATCGCACCCACCGACCCGTACCAGACAACCGCCGCCGGGATGAAGTTGATGGTCGGGGCGACGCTGGTGAGGGGATCGGCGAGGAGGTCCGGCAGGTAGAGGACGTTCTGGATGATCAGCGTCGCGTAGTGCGCGAAGAGGTAGCCGGCGGCGATCGGCAACAGCGTCGCCGCATACTCGCCGGTCACCGCGCCCAGGGGGAGGCGGCCGGTGTCGCGCGCATTGAGGAGGCGGCTGAGAAACGAGGCGACGATGAAGATGAGGAAGAAGGCGACCCACAGCCCGATGAGCCCGACGGTGTCGATGACCAGCACGCCGAAATACGGTCCCACCGCCTCCGAGGCCGCGGGGAGCATCGCGTTGAGCGCGTTGCCCCACAGCGACGTCTCGCGCATGCCGTCGTACGTGACGCCGGACAGCGCCAGGACGATGAAGCCGGCATCGGACCATCCGGCGCGCCGCACCTCGGTCAGCCCGGCGAGCCACGGACGCAGCTCGGGACGGCGTTCGCCCGCATCGGCCGCCGCGGCGCACTCCGGGCAGTCGACGCAGCGCGCGGGGTCGCAGCGCAGCTCGCAGCCCTCGCACGTGCCGGGCTCCACGACGCGCCGGCCGAGCGGGCCGATCCTGCCGAACCAGCCGAGGAGCACCTCGAACAGCTCGACGTTGCGCAGCCACGCGACGCGACCGAAGGCGACCATGCCAATGAGCGTGATCAGCGTGTAGCCGACCATGATCGGTCCAACCCGATTCGGCGCGATCGAGGACGGAAGGACGAGCTCGCACCAGACGGCCACCGCCAGGAGGAACACCGCCGGCCAACGCGCGGCGGCGGCGGGGTAGGGAAGTCCCAGATCGAGCTGCTCGGCGCCGAAGCGGCGCGCCACCCATTCGATGACGCCGTGCACCGTCCTGAACGGCGAGAGGGACGGCCACGGGTTGCCGACGAGGATCGCCGTCACCGGCAGGCCGACCCAGATGAAGACCCAGAAGAGGACGGCGGGGAGCTGCGTGATGTCGCCCACCGCGTAGGCCACCCAGATGGCACCGAACCACCAGGCGAGCCCAAGCAGCGCGAGCAGGACCGATAGGATCCGGGCCGGGATCGGACCGATGACGCGCCGTGGGTACTGCGGGTTGGCGGTCGCCGGTCGCACCGCCACGACCGAGATCACGAACGAGGCGGCGACGGCAATGCCGGCTCCGGCGAGGTAGAGCCAGAGCGGCACCGGCAGGCGGAACGTCTCGTCGATGGCGTGTGCCGCCGCCACACCGGGCATGGTGAGCAGCGCGCCGACCCCCAGGCCGAGCGTCGCGAGACGGCGCGCCCTAGCGCTCATCGACGGTGGAAAGCGGCAGGTGACGACGGGGCTGGCGCATGTGATGTGCTCCGCTGCGAATGCAGCCGGCGGGGAGACCGGGATACCGATGCTAACGGATCGCCCCGCACGGCACCCGGCGCCCATCCGGCATGGGTCCTGCTCCGTACCGGACGTGACACGACCGGTGACCCATCGGTCGCTCCCACAGGAGGAAATCAACAGATGGCCAACGTGGTCGAACATATCGACGTGCAGGTGCCGGTGCGCACCGCCTACAACCAGTGGACCCAGTTCGAGGAGTTCCCGCACTTCATGGAGGGGGTCAAGTCCGTCTCCCACACCGACGACACGCACCTCGAATGGGTTGCCGAGATCGCCGGCAAGGAGAAGCGCTGGGATGCCGAGATCACCGAGCAGCATCCCGACGAGCGGGTCGCGTGGAACGCCACCGACGGTGCCGAAAATGCCGGGGTCGTGACCTTCCATCGGATCGAAGACGAAACGACGCGCGTGACGCTCCAGATGGACGTGGATCCGGACGGCCTGGTCGAGAACGTGGGCACGGCCCTCGGCTTCCTCGAGCGCCGCGTCAAGGGTGACCTGGAGCGGTTCAAGGAGTACGTCGAGCGCCGTGGCACCGAGAGCGGCGCGTGGCGTGGCGACGTCGAGCCTGCCGCGCAGCGCTAGACCGATGCGGACGGCGGGTTCCCCGCCGGCCGACCCCCGCCCGAGAGGAGGCTGGATGATGCGCGATGATCCACGCGACACCGCGGGCGCCCTGACGGGCGCATCGGGCGAAGCCTCGCCGGCCGATCCGGAGGACGAGTTCGTGCCGGCCGAGCGCCGTGCCATCGAGGACGATGCGACGCAGACGCCGGTGACCGCGTCACTCCACCGCGAGGCGGAGGCGCGTCGGACGCGCGAGGAGGCGCCCGGTACCGCCGACGTCATGACGCCGAATCAGCGCGACGGGGGCTACGGCTCCGTCCACGGTCTCGACCCCGATGACCCCGCCTACGCCATGGAGCGCGCCAGCGGCACGCCGGCCGCCACCCCGGCGCCGCCGATGGACGACTCGGCCGGGAGCGACGAGGCCGCCGACCCGCGCGACGACCGCTACTGAGGCGTGACGCGGGGCGATGACCGCATTGCCCCCCGCGGCTGCGCCAGATCGCTCGGACCGGCGGAGCTACTTCACCGGGTCCGCGACGTTGTCGTCGTCGCTGACCTCGATGCCGTGGCGCTTCGCTGCGGCGACAATCTTCTTGCGCGCCTCCTCCTTCGCTGTCTTCGACTCGAAATCGGTCTGGTTGAAGCGAGCCATTGCGTTGCGGACGTGACTCTCGTCGTTGATCGGGAGGTGCTCGCCGCCGTCCTTGTCGACGTACGCGAACTGGTCCTTGCGGAGGTCGTCGCGGTTCTCGCTGCTCAGCTCGGGCATCGGTCGTGCCTCCATGTTTGTTGGTAGCGGCGATCCATGCGCATACGCCATGCCGGCTCGGCACGTCGCTTGCTAAGCGGCCAAGCATGCAGTCCCTCCCGCCCAGCCTGGCGCGCAGCGCGCCTGCCGCCCCACATTCAGGTCGTGCCCCGACCGTCATCGAGATGGATGGCGTGTCGCGGCGCTTCGACGACGTGCTTGCCGTGCACGACGTCAGCCTCTCCGTCGCCGAAGGGTCGATCGTAGGCATGATCGGCCCGTCCGGATCCGGCAAGACGACGGTCATCCGCATGCTCACGGGTACCCTGGGGCCCAGCGAGGGACGGTTGAGCGTCCTGGGACAGGTGCCGCTGAAGTTCACGCGGCAGGCGCGCGAGCGCATCGCCTACATGCCGCAGCTCTTCAGCCTCTATCCCGACCTCACCGCGGCCGAGAACATGAACTTCGTCGCCGCCCTCTTCGGGGTGCCGTGGTGGAAGCGCTCCAAGCTCATCGACCGCGGGCTGAAGGTGGTCGACCTGCTGGAGGCGAAGGACCGGCCGGCGCGCGACCTCTCCGGGGGAATGCAGCGCCGCCTGGAGCTCGCGTGTGCCCTCGTCCACAACCCGCGTGTCCTCTTCATCGACGAGCCGACGGCCGGCATCGATCCCATGCTGCGGCAGTCGATCTGGGACGAGCTCCGCCGCCTGCGCGACGAGGGGGCGACGCTGCTCGTCACCACCCAGTACGTGGGCGAGGCCGTCTACTGCGACCGGGTGGCGCTGCTGGACGAGGGAGAGCTGGTGGCGATGGAGGAGCCGGAGACGCTGCGGCGCTCCGCCTTCGGCGGCGAGCTGCTCGAGATCAATACCGTCGAGGGCGTCGACGCCGACCTGCTGCGCGACGTGCAGGGTGTGAGCGAGGTGCGACAGCAGGGCCCGCGACAGCTCATCGTCGTCACCGACGACGCCGGCACCGCGTCGCCGCGGATCATGGACGTACTGCGGGCCAACGAGGTCGAGGTCTCCGAGATCGAGGAGTACCAGGCGAGCTATGACGACATGTTCGCCACGCTCGTCCAGCGGCGGCGCGACGAGCGGTCCGGCAGCGAGGCGACGCCGGCCCGGGATGCCGTCGCATGAACTGGAACGGCATCGGTACTGCCATCCTCAAGAGCCTCATCCGTGTCACGTCGTTCGTCGGCAAGGAGCTGCGCGAGCTGCGGCGGCGGCCGGGGGTGATCGCGACGCTCGTCCTCGGACCGCTGCTGGTGATGCTCCTCTTCGGGGTGGGCTACGTCGGCCAGCGCCGCCCCTTCACCGCGGACATCGTGCTGCCGCCGGCCAGCGACATGCCCACCGACGCCGGCTTCTACAACGACATCTCCAAGAACCGCGTCTCGATCCAGGAGGTCGGCACCGATAAGGACGCCGCCCTGGCGCGCCTGGCGAACCAGGTCGTGGCCATGGTCATCGTCGCGCCCGCCGATGCGGAGCAGCGCGTGCGCGACGGAGAGCAGTCGGTGATCGAGGTCTACTGGAACGAGGTCGACCCCCTCAACGACGGGCTGGCGCGGCTGGCGATGCAGATCATGGTCGGTCAGCTGAACCAGGAGATCATCCGGCGTGCCGCCGCGGCAGGGATCCAGGCAGCGGACGCGCAGGGCCAGTCGATCGATCTCAACCCCGATGTCGTGGCCGAGCCGACGACCGCCGAGGAGCACAACATCGCGCCGACCATGCCGGCCACGATCGCGTTCTTCGGGCCGGCCGTCTTCGCCCTGGTGCTACAGCACCTGGCGGTCACGTTGACGGCGCTCTCGCTCGTCCGTGAGCGCCTCTCGGGCCAGATGGACCGCTACCGCGTCTCGCCGCTCAACTCGTCGGAGCTGCTCATCGGCAAGTACGTCGCCTACGCGATTTTCAGCCTCGTGGTCAGCGCGCTTGTCGCAGGGGCGATGGTCGGCTTCCTCGGGGTGCCGAACTTAGGAGGCTGGCCGATCCTGCTGGGCATCGTCCTGCTGCTCACGTTCGCGTCGCTCGGCCTCGGCATCCTCATCTCGCTCGTCGCCGACTCGGAGCGCCAGGCGGTGCAGCTCTCGATGTTGGTGCTGCTGGCGAGCGTCTTCTTCTCCGGGTTCGTGCTGCCGGTCGCCGACTTCATCCCGGCGGTGCGCCCGGTCGCCTATGCGCTGCCGGTGACGCATGGGATCGCGACGCTTCAGGAGGCGATGCTGCGCGGTGAGGTGAGCTCGGTCTGGCAGCTCGGGGCACTGGCCGGGATCGGCGTCCTGCTGTACGTCATCGCCCTGCTTCGACTGCGACGAATCGTGCATCGAGTCGACTGAGCGCCAATCCCGCGGCGAGCACGCCGAGGGACTGGAGCGCCAGCAGCACGAGCAGTCCCACGGTGGCCGGCAAGATCGAGGGCAACCGGCGTGGCGCGCTCAGCTGCTCGAGCTGGTCGGCAAGGCGGGTGAGCTGCGTCTGCAGGGCCGCGAGATCGTCGCCGTTGCCCTGCAACGCATCGCCCATCGTGCGCAGCGTACCGCCGAGCCCATCGAGGTCCGATGCGCTGGCGTCGAAGCCGCCAGCGAGTTGCTGGAGCGGTTGCGTCCCAAAGATGTTGATGCTCATCGCCGCCGACAGGTCACGTGCGGTCTGCGCGCTGCGCTCGGCCAGCGCGGCCGCTTCGCCGGCGGCAACGGTCGCCTCTCCGAGCGACGCGTCGAAGCCATCGAAGGCGTCGGCAGCGCGCCGCGCCGCGGACGCCGCGGTGCCGAGCGTCGCATCCGAGGTGCCGAGGATGGCATCGACCCTCGACGCGGCCGGCAGCCCCACGATCGCAAAGCCGATGCAGGCCAGTAACCCGAGCACGCCAAGACCCTGGACCACGCGAGCCAGCGAGCGCATCGGTCTCCTCTAGTCTTCGGCGAAGAATGGATCATCACCGTAGTGGTCGAGCCACTGACGGCGCATGAGGCGGATCGTCGCCACCACCGCGCTCGGTGGAGTACCGGCAGGAAGCAGGCCAGCAATGGCGGTACGCACCGGCTCGCTGCCCTCGATCTCGAGCAGGGCCAGGAAGTCGCTCACCCGCCGCGCCGCGGTCTTGCCTTCGCCCCGCATGCGGACGAGGACGCCGGCCTCGTGCTCGAGCCCGCCCGCAACGTCGGTCTCGGGGCGCTCGTTCTCGGCGAGGAGGGCGGGGACGTGCTCGAGCCGCGGATCCGAGTACGCCCAGCGGATGAAGCTGTCGAGATGCCCCGGCTCCCGGTCGTGGTGGTTGGCGTGGAACTGCTGGATGTAGCGTCGGCGCTCGTCCTCGGTCCGAGTGAGGGCGATCTGGACGATGTGCCGCATCTCGGGCGTCCAGCGCTTGAGCGACTCGACGAACTGGCGGAGGGTCAGCGATCCCGCCGGTTGCGGCTGGAATCGGTGTTCATGGGCGTGCTGCACGGGGCGCCTATACTACCGGCCGTGCGTCCCAGCCACGCCGACGCGATCGTGCCGGCACTCTCGCCTCCCGCCTGCCCGGTTGTTGCGTTGCGTCCGCGCCGGCGCGCCACATGCGCCGGCTGACCGCGCCGCTGGCGGTCCTCGGGGGGCTCCTGCTGATCGCCGTGGCACTGGTGCCGGCGGGTGATCGTGCAGCCGCGGCCAGCGGTCCCTTGCGCTACCTCGGCGGCGACATCGGTACGCTCGACCCCGCCTTCATCGGCGATGCGTCCGATGTGCAGCTGGTACTGCAGCTGTATGCCGGCCTGACGCGGCTCGACGAGAACGGGAAGGTCTACCCGTCGCTCGCGGCATCGTGGACGACGAGTGACGACGGGCTGACATACACCTTCACGCTGCGCGACGGCCTGACCTTCTCCGACGGCAGCCCGCTCGAGGCGGGGGACGTCCGCCGTTCGTGGCTGCGCCTGCTCGATCCGGCGGTCGGCGCGTTCGCCCCGGGGGTGCTCACCGTCATCCGCGGTGCGGACGGGCGGCTCGCCGGCGGCAGCGAGGCCGGCGTGGGGATCACCGCAGCAGACGCGCACACGCTCGTGGTGGAGCTGGCGCGCCCGGCGGGCTACTTCACGGCCATCACTGCCACGCCGGCCACGTTCGTGGTGCCGTCGGGCGCCGGCACCGATGACAGTTGGCAGACCGTGGACCGGTTCGTTGGGACGGGCCCGTACGTCGCGGATCGCATGGAGGGTGACGACCTCGTCATGGTCGCCAACGATCGCTACGTGGGCGGCGCACCCCCCATCGGCGAGGTGCGCTGGGTCGGGCGTCTCGACGGTGACGTGACCACCGCCTTCGCCAACGGCGACATCGACCTCACGGGTATCGGTTCATTCGATGCGTCGTGGATCAGCTACGACCGCACCCTCGGCCCGAGCCTGCAGCGGGGTGCCGCGCTGTCCGTCCAGTACTTCGGGTTCGATACCACGCGGCCACCGTTCGATGATGCCCGCGTGCGGCGCGCGTTCGCATTGGCCCTGGACCGGCCACGCCTGGTGGAGCTCGCCGGCGGCAGCGGTTCCGTGCCGGCCGGGAGCATCGTGCCGCCGGCGCTGTGGCCGAGCGAGACATTCGGGGCGCCGGACGACGCCAATCTCGACGAGGCGCGTCGCCTCCTCGACGCTGCCGGTTACAGCGACCGCGCTGCGCTCGGTCGGATCACGGTCAACGGCACGGGCCTCGGCGTCGAGCCCGCGGTCGCGACCTGGGAGCGCGACCTGGGCGTGACGATCGACGTCGAGGTGATGGACTTCGCTGACTACATCGGCGTGCTGCGCACGAATCCGCCACAGGTCTACACCATCAGCTGGATCGCGGACTACCCGTCGCCCCACGCGCTGTACGGCCTGCTCCTCCTGCCGGGCGCCTCTGACAACGACGGCGGCTGGTCGGACACCACCTTCGTCGACCTGCTCCAGGCCGCGGCGGAGGCGGAGGATCCGGGTGCGCAGGCGCGTGCCTACGAGGCCGTCGACGCCCGCGTCCGTGCCGAGGCGCCGCTCCTGCCGTGGTCGTACGACGAGAACTGGTGGCTCGTCCGCGATGGTCTGCGCGGGACGGGGCAGCTCACCGTGGGACTGCTCGACTTCGGGAGGCTGTCGTGGGACGCCTGAGCCGATGGCGGCCGCTCGTCGCGGTCGCATTGCTGGCGACGCTCATCGCCGCGCTGCCGGCGCCGGTTGCCGCCTTCTCCGGCTTCGGCACCACCTCGGCCGACGCCACCTACGGGGTCGAGATGACCTTCGCGGTGCAGCTCCGTGGCGGTGCGCCGGACCGGCTCGAGCTGCTCCTGCAGTTCGCCGGTGATCGCTCGACGTTCGTGGCGCCGGTGACACCCAACGGGGCCGAGGCGACGTACCGCTGGGACGCGGCGCGCGACCACGTGACGCCGAACACGAGCATCTCGTACCGGTGGCGCGCCACGTCCGGGGGGACGCAGACGCTGAGCTCAGCGGCCACCCTCCTGTACGACGACGATCGGCCCGGCCTCGATTGGCAGACGGCGCAGATCGGTGGCGCGACCGTGCACTGGTACGGTGGCGCGGAGAGCCAGGCGCGACGATTCGGGGAGCTCACCGCCCACGGGGCGGCGCGCGCCGAGCAGACCCTGGGCCACGACCTCGCCGGGCCGATCGACATCTTTGTCTACGACACCCAGGCGGACTTCTTCGGTGCACTCGGGCCGGCGGCGCGCGAGTGGACCGGCGCCGCGGCGTACCCGGAGATCCGCACCGTCTTCATGTGGCTCGGTGGCGGCCCCACCGACTACCTCGAGACGGCGATCGTGCACGAGGTGACCCACGTGGTGTTCTTCGACGCCACCGACAACCCGTACCACGAGCCGGCCCGCTGGCTGAACGAGGGATTTGCCAGCTGGTCGGAGCAGCGCAACGCGAACGAGTCGAGTTCGCTGGTGCAGTTCGACGCGGGCGACGGTCTATTCGCCTTCCCGGCCATCAGCGAGCAGTTCCCGATCGACGACCGGGGAGCCCGCCTCGCCTACGCGCAGGGAACTGTGCTGGTCGACATGCTCCTCAGCGACCACGGCGCGGATGCGATGGCGCGGGTCGCCGCCGCGTACCGCGACGGCGCCACCGACGACGAGGCGCTCACCGCCGGCGCCGGCACGCCGGCGGCGACGCTCTATGCGTCGTTCTTCGAGGCGTTCGGGGTCGACGCGCCGGCGCCGGTCACGCCGCGGCCCATTCCACCCTCCGATGTCACCGTGCCCGGCTCGTCGGCCGCGCCGAATGCGAGCGGGGACGCCTCGCTGCCCACGACGGTCCACGGGCGCGGCGTGGGCGATGGGGACAGCGGTGCGGTGGCGCTGGTGATCATCGGTCTGCTGGCGCTCGCCGGCGTCGGTGCCGCGCTCTGGGTGGCTCGGCGGCGCGCGACGTCATGAGCGGCCAGACGCTGCGACGCGGCCCGACCCGGCGGCTGTCGACGCGCACGCAATGGGCGGTCACGCTCGCGGTGGGCCTGGCCGCGGTCGGGTTCGTGGGCGCCGCGCAGTTCAACTCGTCCGCGGTGCCCACCCAGTTCACCTCCAACGCGCAGGACGTCCTCGCCGCGCAGGTTCTTGACCTGACGGCGCAACAGGAGCAGCTCCAGGGCAGCCTCAACACCGTCAACGCGCAGATCGAGACGTTCCAGCAGCAGGCGCCGGGATCCCAGGCCGATCTCGCGGCCCTCAACGAGCGGCTGGCGGCCGCTCGCGCGGCGGCCGGACTCTCCGCCGTACATGGACCGGGGATCCAGATCGAGATCGCCGACTCGCACCGCCAGGTCCCGCCGGGTGAGTCGCCGACGAGCTACCTCGTGCTCGCCGAGGATTTGCGCGCCATCACCGTCGCGCTCTGGGCATCCGGGGCGGAGGCGGTCAGCATCAATGACGAGCGGGTCGTGTCGACGACCTCGATCCGTGCCGTCGGGAACCCGGTGCTCGTCAACGACAGCTACCTGCAGCCGCCATTCGTGATTCGCGCCATTGGGCCGCAGGATCAGCTGAGCCAGTTCGAGGTCAATCCGACGTTCATCTCAACCGTCAAGCAGCGGATCGAAGCATTCGGCCTCGAGTACGCATGGGACACGATGGATGAGCTGCAGCTGGATCGCTTCGTGGGAGCCACCGGCTTCCGCGAGGGTGTGCCGGTCCGCGCCCCGGAGGGCAACTGATGCGAGCCCGGTTCGCGCAGCTCAGCCTCTTCGGCGTCGCCGTCCTCATCGGCCTTCTCCTCGTGGGGCAGCTGCGCAGCCAGCAGCGCCCGGTGGAGCTGCGCACGCTCAGTCCCCAGGAGCTCTCCGGCCTCGTGCAGAGTCTCAGCCAGGGCAACCGCGAGCTCCGGGTGGAGCTCACCGCGCAGCAGGAGCAGCTCGACGGCTACCGCACGGCGAGCGTGGAGGGCCAGAGCGAGCTGGAGCTGGGGCAGCAGGAGGTGCTGCAGGTGAACGCGTTCGCCGGCCTCGGCGCGGTCCGCGGTCGGGGCGTCGTGATCGACGTCGACGGATTCCTCGATTGGATCGCCATGAACGACCTGATCAACGAGCTGCGGAACTCCCGAGCGGAGGCGATTGCCATCGGCGGCGTGCGCATCACCGGGCGGAGCGTCGCGGTGCCGGGCACCGACAGTGGCTCCGTGGTCATCGACGGTGCCACGATCGGCACGACGTTCCAGGTTCTCGCGATCGGTGATCCGGAAGCGCTGTACGGTGCCATCACCGGCCCGGGCGGCATCAAGAACCAGCTCGAGCAGGTCGCCGCCGTGACGCTCGAGCTCAAGGAGGCGGACTTCGTCATCGTGCCGGCCACGGCCCGGACGCTCGTATTCAACGTCGCACAGCCAGTGGAGTGAACGACCTACGTGGATGAGCTGCTCAACCTGGCCCTCGATGCCGCACGGCGCGGCGGGGCCGCCTATGCCGACGCCAGGTTCGTCGACCGCGAGTCGGAGACGCTGACCGTCAAGAACGGCGTCCTCGAGAGTGCCAGCGCGGCGCAGAGCTCGGGCATCGGCGTGCGCGTGCTGCGCGATGGGGCGTGGGGCTTCTCGTCGAGCGCAGTGATGGAGCCGGCGGAGATCGAGCGCGTCACGCGCGAGGCGCTCTCCATCGCTGCCGCGTCGGCGACTGCGGTGCGCCGGCCGATCGAGCTCGATGGCAGCCCGCCGATCGTCGACCGCTACGCGACGCCATGCGACGAGGACCCGTTCGCGGTCTCGCTCGATGACAAGCTGCGGATCCTCTTCGAGGCCGACGCCGAGATGGGCCGCGTCCCGGGGGTGGCGGTGCGCGAGTCGATGATCGAGTGCGGCCGCGAGCGGAAGATCTTCGTCTCGACCGAGGGGGCGCGGATCGAGCAGGAGCTGGTCGAGGCCGGGGGCGGCATCGAGGCCACCGCCTTCAACGCCAGTGAGTCGCAGTCGCGTTCCTACCCCAACTCGGTGGGGGGACAGATGATGAGCGGTGGGTTCGAGGTCGTGCGCGCCTTCGACCTCGCCGCGTCCGCGCAGCGCATTGGCGAGGAGGCGGTCGCGCTGCTCGATGCGCCGCAGTGTCCATCCGGCGAGATGACCGTCATCATCGGTGCCAGCCAGCTCGGGCTCCAGGTCCACGAGTCATGCGGCCATCCGATTGAGCTCGACCGCGTGATGGGGATGGAGGCGAGCTTCGCGGGCACCTCGTTCCTGACGCTCGACAAGCTCGACACGCTGCAGTACGGCTCGAAGCTGGTGAATATCGATGCCGATGCCACCGCGCCCGGCGGGCTCGGGACGTTCGGCTACGACGACGAGGGCGTCGCCGCCCAGAACGTGCCGATCGTGAGCGAAGGCCGCTTCGTCGGCTACCTGACCAGCCGCGAGACGGCGCCGATCATCGGGCGGCAGTCGATGGGCTCGAGCCGCGCGTGGGGCTGGAATCGGATCCCCATCATCCGCATGACGAACATCAACCTGCGACCGGGTGCGGCGGGAACGCTCGACGACCTGATCGCCGACACCGCGGACGGGATCTACCTCGACACGAACAAGAGCTGGAGCATCGACGATCGCCGGCTCAACTTCCAGTTCGGAACCCAGGCCGGCTGGCTCATCAAGAACGGCAAGCTCACGCAGCTCGTCAAGAACCCGACCTACACCGGCATCACGCCGCGCTTCTGGAATGGCTGCGATGCGATCTGCGGGCCATCCGCATGGACGCTGTGGGGCGTCCCGAACTGCGGCAAGGGCGAGCCGATGCAGACCGGTCACGTCGGTCACGGCGCGGCACCGGCCCGCTTCCGCGGCGTCCAGGTGGGGGTCGGGTCGTGGTGAACGGCGCAGCGGACCTCCACGCGGCGGCACGCATCGACGCGGCCATCGACCGCGCGCTCGAGATCGCCGGTCACGACGGCTGGGAGGTCGAGGCGACCTACCAGGCGACCGACTCCGCCCTCACCCGCTTCGCCAACTCGCGCATCCACCAGAACGTGGCCGAGCACGATGCCGCGCTCCGGCTCCGCGTCGTCCGCGACGGGCGTACCGGCGTGGCGTCCACGAACCGCCTCGATGACGACGGCGTCCGGTCGGCGGCGCAACGCGCGTCCGCCATCGCCGAGCGCGCCGCCCCGAACCCCGAGGCAGCCGGCATGGCGCGCCCGCAGGGCTCGCCGTCACCAACGCTCGGGTACGAGGAGGCCACGGCCCGCGCCGACCCGGGCCTGCGCGCGGCTGGCGCTCGATCGGTGATCGCGGCGGCCGACGGGGCGGGCCTCGAGGCGTCCGGCGCGTTCACCACCGAGGTCGCGACGGTCGCCATCGGGAGCTCGGCCGGCGTGCGGAGCCACCACACCGGCACGCAGGCCAAGCTGGTGACGGTGATGATGGGCGACGACGGCGCCTC
>JBBRWZ010000042.1:0-20534 GCA_038248895.1 Candidatus Limnocylindria bacterium
GAGGGTTGCGACCATTGCGGATCGATTCCCCGTGCCGGGCATTCCCTCGACGCGCTCGACCGCCGAGATTCCCGCCTAGTCCTTCGCGCGTGCCCATGCCGTGTGCCGCGTGCCGGATGCGGGCGGCGCCGGCGGCTCCGGGTCGGGTGACGGGGGCGGCGGGGCGTGGCCTGGGCCGCCCCGTGTCGACACGTCGGCGGAATCGCGCGCAATGGCGCCGGCGGGCAGAGATCCGCTGATGGATCGGCGACCATGGAGCGTGAGCCGTGCCTACCGGTGCCACCCATGCTCACCCGCCGACCACAGATCGGCGGAACGGTGCATGGATGGCGGCCCGGGTTGGATTCCGGCCATGCATCGGCGCGAAATCCTCCGCAGATTCGCGCTCGGTCGGTGCCTCGGCTATACTCCCGGCGTCCGACCGCTGTGAGTCGAACTCGCATGGCACAACTGACACCACTGGGGCTCGTCAAGATCCTGGCGCTCGTGACCGCGATCATGGTCATCCCCATGGTCGGCGGCGCGATCATCGGGCTCGTGGCCGACACTATGCTCGGGACCTCGCCACTGTATGCCGTCGCCGGTCTGGCGATCGGGACGGTGGTCGCCGCCGTCGGGATCTGGCAGCTCATCCGGGTGGGAACCCGACGAGGCTACGGCGCGCGGAGGCCACAGCGTGAGCCCTGAGCCCGAGGCAGGCAGCGGCAAGCCGACTGGGTCGTCCTCGCCGCGGCCGCCGAACTGGGGCGTGGCGTTCGACCTCGGGATTCGTCTCGGGGTGGCGGTCGCGATCGGCCTGGGCGGCGGCCTCCTCCTTGACAACTGGCTGCAGACGCTCCCGATCTTCACGTTGATCGGGATGGTGCTCGGGATCGCGGCCGCGATGTACACGATCTGGGACGTCGCGCACGACGCAATGAGGGAATAGATGCCGGACGCGGGCGGAGGCCTGATCCACGTCTCGATTCAGGCGGAGGTGCTGTTCAGCATCGGCGGCTTCGAGGTGACGAACAGCATGGTCGGGGCGGTCATCGCCAGCCTCATCCTGCTCGCCGCCGCGTGGTACGTGCATGGGCATTCATCCATCGTTCCCGGCCGCCTGCAGTCGTTCGTGGAGCTGCCCATCGAGTGGATGGCGGACATCGTCGCCGGCTCGAGCAGCCGTTGGCGGAGCTACGTGGCGCTCGTCGTGGGCCTCTTCCTCATGATCCTGGTCGCGAACTGGCTGGGTCTCGTGCCCGGCGTGGGCACCATCGGTCTGGTGCATGAGGGCGAGGCACTCACCCCCTTCGTCCGACCCGCGGCGGCGGACCTGAACTTCACCCTCGGCCTGTCGATCGTGGCATTCATCGTCTTCGTCTGGTGGGGGGTACGCGTTCACGGCCTGGCGGGCTACCTCAAGGAGATCGCCGGGGAGCCGCGCTACATGGCGCCGCTCATGTTCCCGATCCACCTGATCAGCGAGCTGAGCCGGCTCATCAGCCTCTCGATGCGGCTCTTCGGCAACGTCTTCGCCGGCGAGGTGCTCATGACGACCATGCTCGCGCTCACGACCGCCGCCCTGGCGGTGCTGCCACTCGCGTTCTTCGTGCCGGGCATCTTCCTCGTCCTGGAGCTCCTCTTCGGGCTCGTCCAGGCGATGGTCTTCGCCCTGCTCGCCATGACCTACATCACCCTCGCCATCGCCGAGCACACCGCCGGCGATCACGATGGCGAGCGCGAGAAGGGAACCGCGAACGAGCCGGACCTGCAGGCGCCGGGCGCCTCGAGGCCGAGCTCGACATCCGCCCCGGCGTAGGGCGATCACGACAGCCTGCGGTCCTTCGCAGGCACCACCAGGAGGAATTCCACCAACATGCAAGGTAACGTCTCAGCCCTCGCCGCCGGGCTGGCCATGCTGGGTGCCATTGGCCCCGGGATTGGCCTCGGCATCGGCTTCTCCAAGGCAATGGAGGCGTTGGGCCGCAACCCGGAGGCATCGGGCACGCTCTTCGTCCCGTACATCCTGGGTCTCGCACTCACCGAGGCGGTCGCCATCTACTGCCTGGTCGTGGCGCTGATCCTCATCTTCGTCGGCTAGGAGCGCAACGCCGCCATGGCATTCTTCGACGCGTTCGGCGTCGACCTGGTCAAGCTCGCCTTCCAGGTCCTCAACTTCCTGCTGCTCCTCTACCTGCTCAACCGCTTCCTCTTCAAGCGGGTGTTCGCGCTCGTCGACGAGCGCCGAGCGAGGATCGCGAAGGGGCTCGAGGAGGCGGAGGCAGCGGCACGCGACCGTGAGCTCGCTCGCGCCGAGCGCGAAGCGGCCGTGGCCGAGGCGCGCACGGAGGCGCAGGCGATGGTGGCGCGTGCCACGAAGATCGCCGAGGACTCGCGCCACGAGATCGTGGCCGAGGCCCGCAGCGAGGCGGAGAAGGTCGCCGAGCGCGCCCGCGCGGAGATCATCGCCGAGAAGGAGCGTGCCATGACAGAGCTTCGCGCTCACGTCGCGGAGCTCGCGCTGTCCGCAGCCACCGCGCTGGTGCGCAAGGAGATGGATGGCGCCACCCAGCGCCGCCTCGTGGACGACTTCCTCGCCGACGTGGCGCCGAGCACCACTGAGGCGAAGAACTGACCGATGGCGCGACACGACAGCGCCGCCCGGCGCTACGCGGACGCGGCGTTCGAGCTCGGCAAGGCCGATGGCTCGCTCGACGGATGGGAACATGACCTCGCGGCGCTGGCGGAGGCGCTCCGCGATCCCGAGCTGCGCGGCCTGGTCGAGCACCCCGCCGTGACGTACGCCGACAAGGAGCGTGTCCTGCGACGCGTCGTCCGCGGCGTCGCGGAGCAGCCGCTCAGCCTGGTACTGCTCATGGTGCGCCGTGGCCGACCCAATGCGATCGAGCCGATGGTGGCGCGCTTCGCCGAGCTGGTACGACGGGACCGCGGCATCGTCCTGGCGGAGGTGCGCACCGCGCTCCCCCTCGAGGCCGCGCAGCGGCGCGACGTCCTGGCCCGGCTCCGCGAGCTGACCGGGGAACAGGTCGAGATCAATGAAGTGGTCGACGAGAGGCTCATCGGCGGGATCGCCGTGCGGATCGGGGACCGGCTCTATGACGCGAGCGTTCGCAACCGCCTGGAGCGGCTGCGCGCTCGGCTGACCGCCGCCTGATGGCGGGGCGGCGCACGACAGCGACAAGGAACGGTAGATAGCGATATGGCGATTCGATCCGACGAGATCACGTCGATCATCAAGAGCGAGATCAAGGGCTTCGACGCGAGCGCGGACGTCAGTGGCGTCGGCACCATCGTCGAGGTCGGCGACGGCATCGCGCAGATCTACGGCCTCTCCGGCTGCCTCGCCCAGGAGCTCATCGAGTTCCCGGGCGGGGTCATGGGGATGGCCTTCAACCTGGAAGAGGAGACGGTCGGCGCCCTCATCCTGGGCGACTACACCGGCCTGAAGGAGGGCGACCAGGTCAAGACGACCGGTCGCATCGTGGAGATCCCGGTCGGCGACGAGCTGATCGGGCGGGTCGTCAACCCGCTCGGCGAACCGATCGACGGCAAGGGGCCCATCAACGCCACCAAGACCCGCCCGGTGGAGCGGGTCGCGCCCGGCGTCATCGTGCGCCAGCCGGTCGACACGCCGGTGCAGACCGGCATCAAGGCCATCGACTCGATGATCCCCATCGGCCGTGGGCAGCGCGAGCTGATCATCGGTGACCGCCAGACGGGCAAGACGGCCATCGCGGTCGACACGATCATCAACCAGAAGGGGCAGGACCTCATCTGCATCTACGTCGCCATCGGCCAGAAGCAGTCGACGGTGGCGCAGGTGGTGGCACAGCTGGAGGAGCACGGTGCGATGGAGCACACCATCGTCGTCTGCGCCTCCGCCGCGGACCCCGCCCCGCTCCAGTTCCTGGCGCCATACGCCGGCGTGGCGATGGGCGAGGAGTTCCTCGACAACGGTCGCGACGCGCTGTGCGTCTACGACGACCTCTCGAAGCATTCGTGGGCGTACCGCCAGGTGTCGCTGCTCATGCGGCGACCTCCCGGCCGTGAGGCGTTCCCCGGCGACATCTTCTACGCCCACTCGCGACTTCTGGAGCGCGCGGCGCGCCTCAACGAGGAGAACGGCGGTGGCTCGCTGACGGCGCTGCCGATCATCGAGACGCAGGCCGGCGACGTGTCGGCCTACATCCCGACCAACGTCATCAGCATCACCGACGGCCAGATCTTCCTCCAGACCGATCTCTTCAACCAGGGCCAGCGGCCGGCCGTGAACGCCGGCATCAGCGTCAGCCGCGTCGGCGGCAGCGCCCAGATCAAGGCCATGCGCCAGGTCTCCGGCCGGCTGCGCCTCGACCTGGCCCAGTACCGCGAGCTGGCCGCGTTCGCGCAGTTCGCCTCCGACCTCGACAAGCAGACGCGCGACCAGCTGACGCGCGGCGAGAAGCTCACCGCCGTGCTCCGCCAGCCCCAGTTCTCGCCGCTGCCGGTGGAGAAGCAGGCCGCCATCCTGTGGGCCGCGACCAATGGCTACCTCGATGACGTCGCGACCGACAAGGTGAGCGACTTCGAGGCGGGCTTCTACCGCTTCCTGGAGTCGGACGACGCCAAGCTGCTCGACCGGATCCGTGATGAGAAGGCGATCAGCGACGAGATCGAGGCCGGCCTGAAGACGGCGGTCACGACCTTCCGACGCCAGGAGGGCTTCGGCAAGGACGACGAGACGAAGTCCGAGGAGAAGGCAGACGCGAAGGCCGAGGCACGCGCGGAGGCTGCCGCCGAGGATGCGGACCAGACCGATGCGCCTGACGGCGAAGGCTCGGTGAACGAGCCGGACACGGCGGCGGACGCGGAGGTCGCGGATGAGGACGCCACCGTGAAGGGCGCCGCAGCCGTCGACGACGCCGCGGCTGACGATGCGCCGGCGGACGATGCGCCGGCGGACGATGCGCCCGCTGACGACGCCGCGGCGGACGATGCGCCCGCTGACGACGAATCGGAGGCGAAGGGCTAGGCGATGCCGAGCCTCAAGGAGATTCGCGGACGGATCAGCTCCATCCGCAACATCTCCCAGATCACGCGGGCGATGGAGCTCGTCGCCGCGTCGCGGATGAAGCGAGCGCAGGACGCGATTCTCGCCGCGCGGCCGTATGCGGATGAGCTCCACGAGGCGCTGGCGCGCGTGACCGCCATGGTCGGGGAGGAGCTGGACCCGCTGCTCGCCCGCCGGCCGGTGCACCGCATCGGTCTCATCGTGATGACGACCGACCGTGGGTTGGCCGGTGCGCTGGACGCGAACACGGTGCGTGCGGCACTGCGCTACATCACCCAGCACGCCTCGGATGATGCGGGCAAGCGCGTCGAGGTGGAGGCGATCACGGTCGGGCGCAAGGGTCGCGACCAGCTGCGGCGCGCGGGCGTCCCTATCGCGGCCCAGTTTCCGCGGCTTGGGGATCGGCCCCAGTTCAGCGACGTGACCCCCATCGCCAGGCTCGTCACCGAGGACTTCCTGGCCGAGAAGTACGACGAGATCAGCGTCGTCTACCCGCAGTTCGTCTCCACCCTCACGCAGCACGCCAGCGTCCTGACCATCCTCCCCGTCGCGCCGCCGGAGGAGCTCCAGGGCGACGAGGCGGACCGCACCGACGAATATCTCTTCGAGCCATCCCCGGAAGCGGTCCTGTCTCGACTGCTCCCGCACTACGTGGCGATCGACCTGTACCGCGCCGTGCTCGAGGCCAACGCCTCCGAGCAGAGCGCCCGAATGATCGCCATGCGCAGCGCAACCGACAACGCTGGTGAGCTCATCAGCGACCTGACGCTCGTCTACAACAAGTCGCGCCAGGCCACCATCACCCGCGAGATGATCGAGATCGCCTCCGGGGCGGAAGCCCTCGGCGGCTAGGAGGAGTAAGCACACACATGGCCACCGGCAAGGTGATTCAGATCACGGGCCCCGTCATCGACGTGGAGTTCCCGGCCGGGGAACTGCCTTCGATCTACAACGCCCTCGAGATCAAGCGACCGTCGCAGGCGGCAGGAACCGATGACCAGACACTCTTCGTCGAGGTCCAGCAGCACCTCGGCAACAACTGGGTGCGCACGGTGGCGATGTCGACCACCGACGGGCTCGCCCGCGGGCTCGAGGCGGTCGATACCGGCGCGCCGATCACGGTTCCGGTCGGCGAGGCCACGCTGGGCCGCGTCTTCGACGTGCTCGGCCACCCCATCGATGGCAAGGGCGACGTCACCTCCGAGCACAACCTGCCGATCCACCGCGCCCCGCCGGCCTTCGACCAGATGGAGACCGAGTCGCAGGTGTTCGAGACCGGGATCAAGGTCATCGACCTCATCGCGCCGTTCAAGCGCGGCGGCAAGGTCGGTGTCTTCGGCGGGGCCGGCGTCGGCAAGACGGTCATCATCCAGGAGCTCATCCGCAACATCGCCGCCGAGCACTCCGGCTACTCGGTCTTCGCCGGCGTCGGCGAGCGGTCGCGCGAGGGCAACGACCTCATCGGTGAGATGACCGAGTCGGGCGTCATCGACAAGACCGTCATGGTCTTCGGCCAGATGAACGAGCCGCCGGGAGCGCGCCAGCGCGTCGGTCTCACGGCGCTCGCCATGGCGGAGTACTTCCGTGATGAGGAGGGGCGCGACATCCTCCTCTTCATCGACAACATCTTCCGCTTCACGCAGGCCGGCTCCGAGGTATCGGCCCTCCTCGGCCGCATGCCGTCGGCGGTCGGCTACCAGCCGACGCTCGCCACCGAGATGGGCGCGCTGCAGGAGCGGATCACCTCGACCAAGAAGGGCGCCATCACGTCGCTGCAGGCCATCTTTGTTCCCGCCGACGACTACACCGATCCGGCGCCGGCCACCACGTTCGGCCACCTCGACTCCACGGTGCGCCTCGAGCGCTCGATCGTGGAGCTGGGCATCTACCCCGCGGTCGACCCGCTCACCTCGACCTCGACCGTCCTCGATCCGCGCGTCGTGGGCGACGAGCATTTCGAGGTCGCCCGCGAGGTGCAGCGGACGCTGCAGCGCTACAAGGATCTGCAGGACATCATCGCCATCCTCGGCATGGACGAGCTCTCCGAGGAGGACAAGGTCACCGTCGCGCGCGCCCGCCGCCTGCAGCGCTACATGAGCCAGCCGTTCTTCGTCGGGGAGAAGTTCACCGGGCGCCCGGGCAAGTACGTCGAGCGCAAGGAGACGGTCCGCGGCGCCAAGGAGATCCTCGAGGGCAAGCACGACCAGCTGCCCGAGCAGGCGTTCTTCATGGCCGGACCGATCGAGGACGTGGTCGAGAACGCGGAGAAGCTCGGATAGATGCCGCTCCATCTCGAGATCGTCAGCCCGGACCGGCGCGCGTTCACCGATGAGGTGGACATGGTCATCGTGCCGGGCATCGACGGCCAGCTCGGCATCCTGCCGCATCACACGCGGCTCATCAGCGCCCTCGGCATCGGTGAGCTGCGGATCAAGAAGGGCGGGACCGAGCAGTCGATGCTCATCAGCGGCGGCTTCGTCGAGGTGCGCCCGGACCGCGTCGTCGTGATGGCCGACCTCGCCGAGCACTCCGACGAGATCGACGAGGCGCGCGCCACGGAGGCACGGAAGCGCGCCGAGGCGGAGCTGGAGCAGACGCACGACCCGGTGGACGTCGCCCGCGTCCGGGCTGCGTTGCAGACGGCGCTCATGCGCGAGCGCATCGCCACGCGGAGACGATCCCGGGGCTGATCCGCCCCCCGCGGCCGCGCCGGTCTTGCCCGCCCGTCCGGCCACGCTCGCTTCCCTCGCCCTGCCCTGCCCGGCCCTGCCCGGCCCTGCCCGGCCCTGCCCGGCCCTGCCCGGATTCAGCGCATCGCGACCGGAATACCCGGCCACGGTCGGTCGCTGGGTACAGACAACGGGCACGCCACGCTGGGCCCGACCGTCGTTGGCGTCATTCCTCGGTCCGGATGCGCCGATTCCGGGCATCGCGCCGATCGGGCGGGTCCGGTGCCCGCGCCGTGCCACACCGTTCGATATATCGACCGAATCGCGCCGTAGCGGGTGGGGACGTGCGGTTTGGCCGAAATATCGACCACCGCTGAGCGAGAACCGCGCGCGCCGACGCACCTCGTGCACGCCGGCGTTCGATATATCGGTCAATCCCGTCGCTCGGCGGCGCTCCCGCTCGGAACGCTCGAAATATCGAACGCGAAGCAGGCTGGCCTGCCCACCCCTGCCCACCCCTGCCCACCCTGCCCGAATTCAGCGCATTGCGACCGAAATCCCGGCCACGGTCGGTCGCTGGGTACAGACGACGGGCACGCCACGCCGGGCCCGACCGTCGTTGCGGTCACTTCTCGGTCCGGATGCGCCGATTCCGGGCATCGCCGTGATCGAGCCGACGCAGCGAGCCTGGAACGCCGGAACGCCGGGAAGCCGCAACCCACCCGGGAAGTGGCATCGGGTAGCATCGGTCCATGAGCGATCCCATGACCCCGGACGAGGCCGAGCGCGCGCACCTGCGCGGACCCGAGGGCAACCCTGAGCAGCAGGCCCACCGGCGGATGCAGGAGCTGCGCAAGATCGGTCGGGAGTACCCGTTCATCTGCCCGGTCGAGGGCAAGCCGCACCGTGGCTCGCCACCGGGCGAGGACCCCAACCTGGACCCAGCCTTCGTCGCCAGCCATCGCGCGGACGACGGCCAGCACTACCTGGAATGAGACCGATGCAGTCCTGCGACCACTGCGGCGGACGGATGCCGCAGCTGCCGGTTCGGATCGATGTCGTTCGCGAGTCAGGGCCGATTGCCGTCGCCGGCGCCGACGAAGCGGCGAGGGGCGCGTTCACGAAGTCGTTCCGCTTCTGTTCATCGGACCATGCCTACGCATGGGCCCGCGAGCGTCGGTACATGCTCTGCAACAAGGCACCGACCCCGTTCGAGGACGGGATGCAGCCGTACCTGCCGAGCCGTCACATGGGCGGACGCGTGGGGCTGTGCGACGGTCACCACACCGGCGGCCACGAATGGAAGGAAGCCTGGCCGAGCTGAGGCGCGCCCTCCGGTACACTCGGCGCGAGCCATGCAGAAATTCGTCGTCACCGGCGGCACCCCCTTGCGCGGCGAGGTGCGCATCGCCGGCGCCAAGAACGCCGTCCTGAAGCTCATGGCGGCCGCGGTGCTGACCGACGAGCCGGTGACGCTCCACAACGTCCCGCGCATCAGTGACGTCACCATCCTGCGCGAGACGATGACCGACCTCGGCTTCGAGGTGCGGCGCGTGAACGGCGATACCCTGCGCATCACCGCCAGCGAGCCGGAGTGGCTCTTCGTGCCGCTCGAGGCGGCGATGAAGATGCGCGCCAGCTTCATGCTGCTCGGCCCCCTGCTGACGCGTTACGGCCGGGTCATCATCCCGAATCCGGGGGGCGACCGCATCGGGCGCCGTCCAGTGGATCTCCACGTCATGGCGATGGAGGCGATGGGTGCCGAAGTCGAGTACAAGAACGGCTACTACTTCGCCTCGGCGTCCGGCGGCCTGCACGGCGCCACGGTCAGCTTCCCGCAGGTCACCGTCATGGGAACGGAGAACACGCTGCTCGCCGCCACCCTTGCCCGCGGCGACACGGTCATCGAGAACGCGGCGCAGGAGCCGGAAGTGGACGACCTCATCGCGCTGCTCACCGCCATGGGGGCGCAGATCGAGCGGACGGCACCGGACCGGCTGGAGGTCCACGGGGTGGATGCGCTGCATGGCGCCGAGCACGCCGTGATCGGCGACCGGCTCGAGGCGGAGACGTTCGCGATCGGTGCGGCCGTGACTGGTGGCGAGATCACCATGGACGGCGTCGACGCGCGGCACCTCGGCGCGTTCCTCGACGTGCTCGACCGGATGGGGGTCCCGTATCGGATCGATGCCGACGGCGCGCTCACGGTCGGCTCCGCTGACTCGTATCAGCCGGTCGACGTGGAGACGGCGCCGTACCCCGGCTTCGCCACCGATTTCCAGGCGCCGCTGATGGTGCTGCTCACGCAGGCCAACGGCACGAGCTCGATCCACGAGACGATCTACGAGGACCGGCTCGACTATGCCGCCGAGCTGATGAAGATGGGCGCCGTCATCGAGGTGCTCGACGAGCGCCACGCGCGCGTCGCCGGCCCGGTGGAGCTGCACGGCCGCGAGGTGCAGATCGCTGACCTGCGGGCGGGCGCCACGCTCATCCTGGCGGCGCTGGCCGCCAACGAGACCAGCATCATCTCCGGCGTCGAGCACGTCGACCGTGGCTACGAGCAGGTGGAGTCGAAGCTCGTGGCGCTCGGCGCCCGGATCAACCGCATCGACGCCTGAGCTCCGCCACGGTCGCCGCGGTCACGGCCGCACCGTGGGCGCCGTCGCCGCGGTCAGGGCATCGCGGTCACGGCGGCACCACGGTCACGGCGCTGCGCCCAGGGCGCCGCGGTCACGGCGCCGCCGGGGCCGCCTGGCAGCGCGGGCACCAGTACGTGAGTCGGCCCTGCTCGCCCTGGCGCCGGACCGAGATGATGGCGCCGCAGCGACGGCACGGTCGACCGGCGCGCCCGTAGACCCACAGCCCGCCGCCCGGATGCGTGCTCCGTCCCCCGCCGCGAACGTTCGCGGCGAGGAGCCGTCGCGCATCGCCGAGGAGACTGCGCAATGCGTCGTCGCCGAGCTCGGCGAGCGGCATCCACGGATGGCGGCCGCCAAGGAAGCAAAGCTCGCTCTTGTAGACGTTGCCGATCCCGGCCACGGCGCGCTGGTCGAGGAGCGCCTCGCCCAGCGGCAGCGGGTCTCGCTCGCGCAGCCGCGCCATGGCGGCATCGGTGTCGAACGAGCGCGACAGCAGGTCCGGCCCGAGCGTTGATAGCGGCACGCTCCGACGGAGCGCCGCCTCGGTGAGCAGCTCCACGACCGGCGCGTTGAAGCAGACCGCCACGCTCTCGGCGGTCTCGATCACGGCGCTCATCTGGCGCGGGGGACGCCGCCACGCCTCGCCCGGCGCGTAGCGGTGCCACGATCCGCTCATCCGCATGTGCGTGCGCAGGGTGAGGCCACCTTCGAGACCGATGAGCAGGTGCTTCCCCCGGGCCTCGACCAGCTCCACCCGCCGCCCTTCGAGCCGGCTGAGGTCGGGGACGGAGCGCATCCCCGGCTGCGCCTGGGCGCGAGCGCGGAGCACCGTTCGCCCCACGAGCGCGGCGCGCAACACCGTCGCGGTGCGAAAGATGGTGTCTCCCTCGGGCATAAGCCGATGCTAACCGCTCGCTAAGCAGGCGCCGTCCAGACTGCTCGGACCGATGAACTGGATCGTGATCGGGCGCACCGTGCGCGCCATTCGGCTGCGCCTGCGCGTCCGGCAGGTGGACGTTGCGGCCCGCGCGAGTGTGGGTCGAGGCGCGGTCTCGCTCCTCGAGCGTGGTCACGGAGATCGGTTGGCCGGCCGTGCCGTCGAGGCCATCGCCGGTGCGCTCGGCGCGCGCTTCGACGGTCGTCTGGCGTGGAACGGCCCGGACCTGGATCGCCTGCTCGACGCGGAGCACGCCGCGCTGCAGGCCGTCACGAAGGGTCAGCTCGAGCGGTGGGGTTGGGCGACGCGCGTGGAGGTCAGCTTCAATCGGTTTGGCGAGCGCGGTCGCATCGACCTGCTGGCGATGCATCCGCCCAGCGGCACGCTCGCGGTCATCGAGATCAAGTCGTCGCTCGTCGATGCCCAGGCGTTGCTCGGCGCCATGGATGTGCGGGTCCGCCTCGCGCCGGCCATTGCCCGGTCGCTCTGCTGGTCAGTGCGCGGACGGCCGGTACCGATCATCGTCTTCTCCGAGGACCGCACGACGCGTCGACGTCTCGCCGCGATCGAAACGCTCTTCGACCGCTACAACCTCCGCGGCCGAGCTGCCATGTCGTGGGTGCACCACCCGACCCCGCCGGCCCCGCTCGGCCTCCTCTGGTTCACCGCCTTGCCAACTGCACGCGTGGTGCGCATTAGCGGGCAGCGCGTCCGCGGCGCCGCCCCGAGGCGCTCGCCCTGAGCGTGATTCGGCGACGCTGACCGGCGTTTGTGGCGCCTTGCCGCCCATACACTTGCTAATGCCTCTCCACACGCGCAGTTGTCGAGGCGCCGACGGCCGGGGTGTCAACTGCTTGTGTGATGCGCATTAGCGGGCAGCGCGTCCGCGGCGGCCACCTGCGATGAACGCCCTGAGCGTGATTCGGCGACGCGGACGGCCCTTCCCATACCAGGCAGCTGCAGCTCGCCGGCTAACGCCTCGTCACACGCGCAGTTGTCGAGTCGTGGCCGCGCGACCCGCCATACGCGCATGTGAACGGCGGTTGGCGAGCCGCGGCCGGCGCCGCACGACGGGGCCGCGAGGGAACGCCGCGAGGGAACGCCGCGGCCGGCGCGGGGAACGGAGCGGGGCAACGCCGCGGGGCACCACCGGGGGGCGGACGATCGGGATCGGTATACTGCGGGCGCCCCCATCTGCCATGGACCGATAGCGCACGCAATGAAGATCGGCATCGACCTCGGCACCGCCAATATCCTCGTCTACGTCAAGGGCAAGGGCGTCGTGCTCAACGAGCCGAGCGTCGTGGCCATCTCGGACGACGACAACCGCCTCGTGGCCGTTGGCGAGGAGGCGCGCGAGATGATCGGTCGCACCCCCGGCAACGTGCGCGCCATTCGACCGATGCGTGACGGCGTCATCGCCGATTACCTCATCACCCAGGCGATGCTCAAGTACGTCATCAACAAGGTCGCCCGCGTCCGCTTCTTCAAGCCGGAGGTGATGATCAGCGTTCCGTCCGGCGTCACGAGCGTCGAGAAGCGTGCCGTCCGCGATGCCGCGCTCAAGGCCGGCGCGAAGGAGGCGTGGCTCATCGAGGAGCCACTGGCGGCGGCCATCGGCGCCAACGTCCCCATCTCCGGGCCGAGCGGCAACATGATCATCGACATCGGTGGCGGCACCAGCGAGATCGCCGTGATCGCGCTCGGCGGGATCGTGGTGGCGGACAGCCTGCGCGTCGGCGGCAATCGGTTCGATGAGGCGATCGCGAACTACATACGCCGTAAGTACAACCTCATGATCGGCGATCGCACCGCGGAAGACGTGAAGATCCAGGTCGGCTCCGCGCTGCCGCTGGACGAGCCGCTGACGATGGAGGTGAAGGGCCGCGACATGATCGCCGGCCTGCCGCGCACCATCCCCATCACCTCCACCGAGATCACCGAGGCGATCGAGCAGCCGCTCCAGCAGATCGTGACGGCGGTCCGCCACGTCCTCGAGCAGACACCACCCGAGCTGTCGAGCGACATCATCGACAAGGGCATGGTGATGTCCGGTGGCGGCTCGCTCCTCCGCAACCTCGACACGCTGCTGACCCAGGTCACCGGCATCCCGTGCCACGTGGCGGAGAACGCGCTCAACTGCGTGGCCGTCGGCACCGGGCTGGCGCTCGAGCACATCGGTACCTTCCGGAAGAGCCTGGTGAGCACCTCGTGACGTCCGCTGCCTCCGCGACCGATCTGCGTGCCGCGCCTCGTGAACGCACCGGATCGCCGCCGCCAGAGCGCACCGTCTTCGCCGATTTCCACATCCACACGCGCTTCAGCCGCGACTCGATCCTCGGCGAGGAGCGGTTCATCCGCGCCGCGCTGGACCGCGGCCTCACGCACGTCGCCGTCACGAACCACAACAACGTCGAGGGAGCGGTCGCGATGCGCGACAAGGTGCGCGACCTCGGCCTCGGCGACCGGCTGACGGTCATCCTCGGCGAGGAGGTGAGCACCAGCGACGGCGAGGTGGTGGGCCTCTTCCTGACGCGCACCATCCCCCGCGGCCTGACCGCCGACGAGACGGCCGATGCGATCCACGCGCAGGGCGGGCTCGTCAGCATCCCGCACCCGTTCGATCCGTTGCGCGGCTCGCACATCCGCGAGGCACCGCTGATCGCGCTGGCCGAGGCGGGCAAGATCGACATGGTCGAGATCTTCAACAGCCGCGTCGTCTTCCAGCGCCACAACCAGGAGGCGGCGGAGTTCGCGGCCCGGTACGGCATTCCGGGGATTGCCGCCAGCGACTCGCACTCGCGGTTCGAGGTGGCGATGAGCTTCAATGCGCTCCCGCCGTTCGACGACGCCGCCGGCCTGCGCGCGGTGCTGGCCCAGAACGACTGGCACGGGACGCGCTCCACGGTCTTCATCCATCTCACCACGCGCTGGGCGGTGTGGCGCAACATGTTCGACGCCTGGCGCGGCAAGCGAACCGCCACCGGACCGATCCTGGGTCCCGAGACGCCACAGCAGGCGGAGCGGGCCGAGGTGGCACGTCCAGCCCCGGAGGAGCTCCCGAAGCCGGACGATCCCGAGATGCAGGATCGTGGCTGAGGAGCCGCGTGAACCGCACCACGAGGAGCCGCACGGCCACTCGATTTACGAGGCCGGCGAGTTCCTGGACGCGCCGCCCACCGAGCAGATCCCCGAGGAGGAGGTCTCCCTGGGGAGGCGCTTCCTCAATGTCCGGACCATCGGCTCCATCGTCTTTGGCGTCGCGATCCTCGTCTTCCTCTCATCGTTCGTCCTGCGCCTCGACTGGGGCGCGACCTTCGACCACATCCTGCGCGCCAACCCGCTCCTCCTCCTGGCCGCGGTCGCCGTCTACTACCTGACCTTCCCGCTCCGCGGGCTGCGCTGGTGGTATGTGCTGCGCAAGGTCGGCACCGACGTGCCGTATGGCAGCGCGACGGGGATCCTCTTCCTGTCGTGGTTCGTCAACTGCCTCGTCCCGGCCAAGCTCGGCGATCTCTACCGCGCCTTTCTGCTGCGTGGCAACTTCGCGGCGTCGGTGTCGCGGACCGTGGGCACCATCTTCATCGAGCGCATCGCGGACATCATCGTCATCGCGTCGCTGGCGCTCGCCGCCGGCTACTGGTCGTTCCGCGGCCGCAACCGGCCGGAGGTGGACGCGCTCTTCATCTTCGGCTTCGTGGTGGCGATCGTCCTCATCCTGCTCGTCGTGGGGCTGCGCCTCTTCGGCGACCGGGTGACGCGGTTCCTGCCGCAGCGCGTCGCGGAGCTCTACGAGCGCTTCCACGAGGGCAGCACCGCCGCCCTCACGACGCGCAGTGTGCCCATCATCATCGGTCTGTCGGTCGCCATCTGGCTGCTCGAGGGGGCGCGCGTCTACTTCGTCATCCGCGCCCTGGCGCTGCCGGAAGTGGGGCTCGGCATCAGCAGCTCCATCTTCGTCGCGCTGGCGGCCGCGCTCATCACCGCCATCCCGCTCACGCCGGCCGGCGTGGGCTTCGTGGAGGCGGGGATCATTGGCGTGCTGAGCATCTACGGCGTCGCCACCGAGCCCGCCACCGCGGTGGCGCTCACGGATCGGGCCATCAGCATCCTGACGGTCATCATCATCGGCGGCATCTTCTATGCAACGAGCCCGCTGGTCCGGCGGGCGCATCGGCCCGGCGGCACGTCCTGAGCCGAGCGGCTGCCCCCTCGGTACCTTTGGGTCATTGAGGGGACCCGCAGTCGCTGCGAGGATCGGGTTGCGCGGACGCACCACCGACGGTGTCCCTCAATGTCGGTGGCGGACGTAGCGACATGGACGAGTTGCATGACCTTCCAGACAGCGAGCTCCTTCAACGCCTGGCTTCGGGGCCAGCTGAAGGAGAAGAAGATGAGCCAGCGGCAGCTCGCGCTGCAGTCCGGCGTCGACCACTCGACCATCTCGCGGCTCATCAAGGGCGATCGCATGCCGTCTCTCGGGACGGCCACCAGGCTTGCACGCGGCCTGCGCGAGATCTACGAGGAGTCTGACGGGCCAGCGTACTTCGCCTCGCTCAACACGCGCCAGGTCCTCCCCACCACCCGTGTCGAATATGCGCTTCGCGGCGATGACATCCTGACCGAGGACGACGTCCGCGACCTGATGCATGCCTACCTGAGCGCGCGCTCGCGTCGCCTGCGCGGCAGCCAGAGCGCCACGAACGGATTCAGCCGGGGGGCGTAGCCGGGTCGGCCCTCTTTCGGGAGCGAGCCGTCCGGGGCGGAAGCTTGAACGCCTTCGGCGGCAGCTCGGGCAGCGTCGTCGCCCCGCCATACAGCAGCCATGCGCGGCGCAGGTTCACCGCGTCGTAGCCGGCTTCCTCGCCCGGCGTCTCCATGATGAACGTGGTCCGCGCCAGCCGCTGGTCGCGCAGCAGCGCTCCCAGGCCCACCGGACCGATGCGTCCCGCTCCCAAATGCTCATGCCGGTCGGTTCGTGACCCCAGCGCCGACCGCGAGTCGTTGAGGTGGATGAGCGGGAGCCGGTCGATGCCTATCAGCTCGTCGAAGCGGTCGATGACCGCCGCTGCGCCCTCAGCCGTACCGATGTCGTGGCCGGCACCCCACAGGTGAGCAGTATCGAGGCAGAACGCGACCCTTGCGCGGCCGTGCGAGAGGGCATCCATGATCTCGGCCAGCTCCTCGATGCTGCTGCCCAGCGTGTCGCCGCCGCCGGCGGAGTTCTCGAGCACGAGGATCACGCCGGGCGGCGTCTCGGCCAGCACGGCGTCGACGCTTGCGCCCACCCGGGCGATCCCGGCCGCGTGGCCCTCGCCGCGATGCGAGCCGATATGGGTGTTCACGTAGCGCACGCCGTACGACGGCGCACGCTGCAGCTCGTGGATCAGTCCGGCGCGCGATTGGCTGGCAAATGGCTCCGCGGCGCCGGCGAGGTTGATGAGGTAGCTGGCATGGATCGCCAGTGAACCGATGCCGGCCGCGGCGGCATACTCGACGAAGCGGCTCACCTCGGGAGGCGGCTCAGCCCGCCGGCGCCACGCGGTCGGGTTATCGCTGAAGAATTGCAGCCCCGTGGCGCCGATCTGGCGTGCCCGACGCACGGCTTTCAGGAGCCCGGTCCCCACGCCCAGGTGCATCCCGACCACCGGTGCACCCGGCGGCCACGTCAGGCGTCGGCGCGGCTCACGGCGTGCTACGGTGCGGGGCATGGACGAGCGGGCGGATCAGTCGCGGGAGCCATCGCCGCCGGGCGACCTGGGGCATCCGCGCCGCGGGCCGGATGCGCTGACGATTGGCCTGGTCGTCTTCTTCGCGGCACTGCTCGTGACGGTGATGGCCCTCCTCGCCGCGCCGATGCTCACGCGGTGAGCCTCCGTCATCTGCGGCCGAGGACCGGTTCGATCACACCGTAGTCTCCGTCGCGGCGGCGATAGACGACGCAGATGCCATCCGTCTCGGCGTTGAGGAAGACGAAGAAGGCGTGCTCGAGCTCCTCCATGCGGGCGATCGCGTCCTCTTCGAACATCGGCTCCATGTCGAAGCGCTTCATCTTCACCACCGACCGGCCGGCGGCGTCCGGCGCGTCGGCGACCGTTCCTGTCGCCTCGCGCTCCAGGACCGCCAGCGCCTCGTCTGCGTGACGCTCTCGCACGCTGCGCGGCCGCTGACGGGCCCGAATGACCTGGCGCTCCAGCTTGTCGAACAGCGCGTCGAGGGCGGAGATGGGATTCGCCCCGGACGCCGTGGAACGCAGGACGGCACCGTTGGCGGCGAACGTCACCGTCGCGAGGTGGGAAGCGTCGTTGACATGCGAGGCGTTGGCGATGAGCTCCAGGTCCACCTCGGCGTCGGCCGCCGCGATCCGCTCGATCCTGCGCAGCTTTCGATCGATCTGGCTCCGAAGCCGGTCCGAGATCTCCAGGTTCCGCGCCTTGACGCTCGTCCGCACGGGTCGACTCCTTCTGCGGTCGGTGGCCTTGTACCGTACCACCGGACGACCGTCCGCCCCGTTGGCCATCCGATGGCGAGCCGGGTCATACCTCCCGTGCAACAGCGAAACCGTAGACCGATCCCGGCCTGGCCGCTCGCAACGCAGCCGCGCACGCTTCGAGCGTGGCGCCGGTGGTGAGGATGTCGTCGACCAGGATGGTGCGCGCCGGTACCCGAGCTCCGGCTCGCACTGAGAAAGCAGCCCGCAGGTTGGCGAGCCGTGACGATCGATCCAGACCGTGCTGGCGGTGGGTGGCACGTCCGCGCACGAGGACGTCAACGACCGGAAGGCCGCGCAGTGTACCGAGCGCGTCGGCGAGGAGTCGAGCCTGGTTGTAGCCCCGCTCCCGCGCCCTGACGACGTGCACCGGGACCGGGACCAACGCCGCGGGGCCGGATACCGCCAACAGCCGGTCGAAGGCGGGCAGTGCCGCCTCCGCCAGCGGCATCGCGAGCCGTGATGCCGAGCCATACTTGAGTCGCTGGAGGCAGCGCCGCGCCGCGCTGTCGTGTCGAAATGCGGCCACCACGAGATCGACGTCGGTCCCCACCATGACCGAAGCGTCCGGCGCGAGGAAGATCGCGTCGGGGCGCGACGCGGGCCGCAGCCGAGACCGGCAGCGCCGACAGAGCACGGCACCAATTGATCCGCAGCCGGCACATGCCGGTGGGATGACGGACTCGAGGAGTGCGGCCAGGGACATGCGGCCGATGATCGGCCGGGCGACTTAGCCGCCCGTTACCGGCCGCTTAGGCGGGCAGGATCCGAAGCTGGTCGCCCCGCTCGGTGCGGGAGGCGGCGATGGCCCCGACGGGCAGCTCGATGCAATCCTGAGCCCCGCGTGCCCACCACACGACACGCCATGGCTTCAGGTTGGCCACCGCCTTCGTGACACGACCGCCGTTGCCTACGAACACCGCGTCGATGGCGAAGCGCATGAAGAACATGTGGATGCTCTGGGTCCGCTCGATGAGGAGGCCTGCGCCTGGGTCGAGGTGGTCGCTCGAGAGGAGGCCCACCACGCGGTCGCCCATGCTGCTGGCGACGCGACAGCGAGACGCGAGGCTGGTGCCTCGCGTCTCGTTCGCGATGGTGACCGTCGTGTCGCTCACCGGATGAGCTGGACCCCGATCGCCGCCGGGTCCTGTGGACCAGTGGCGCCGGACCCGACCGGGCCCTGCGTCACGTAGCGGATAAACCAGCCCTTGAAGCAGCCTGTTGCGCCGTTGCCGCCGCTCACCGGACCACCTGGCGGGTTGTTGCACGTTGCGGTGTTGTTCCCCTGGATGTACGCCCGGTCGATCATGAAACCCGCGAAATAGGGGATGTGGTAGTAGAAGTTGTTGCCGTTCCCGGACCCGTTGCCGCCGGGACACGTTGGGTTGCTGTTACCGGGATTGGTCCGGCAGGTGTTGTCGTTGATCGGGATCATAACGATGCTGTCGTCCGGCACCGTTAGCTGCGGTCCCGCGTACGTGTTGACTTCACTCTCGACGTTGTTCGGGTTACCGGTGCTCGTCTGGATCCAGCTCGGGATCTCGATCGAGATGTTGCATGGATTCGTGATGGTCGACGACAGGTTGCCGCCGCAGCCGTAGTCGAGCCAGCCGACGGAGCCGGGACCTGTGGTGCACAGGGGGACGATGACCTCGTTGCTCGCGTTCGCGGTCGCCGGATCGACGAGCGGCCAGTCGCTGGTCCCGATCTGGATCTGGCGATTCGTGCCGTCGCAGGTGACCGCCAGGCGTGGGAAGGTAACGGGGAGGATGCCGCATCCCTGCGAGGCGGGACACGTCGCTTTGAGCGTCCCCGCGACCGCGGTGGCGGCTGCGCTCGAGGTCAATCGGCTGACCCCGACGACCTTCATGACCAGCGTGTCGAACTGCCGATCGGCGACGGCTTTGACGCCCGCTGCCGCCACGGGAATGGCTCCTGCACTTCCGCACGTACCAACCGCCACCGACGGGCTGAGGAACGTGCCGGTGACGTCGGTGTAGGACGCCGTTGTGCCCGTGATGCCGTTGTCGGTTGCCGCCTTCGCCACCGCGCACCCGACGTCGCCATCGGTCTTGGGTGCGCCGGCCAGGCCCTGCGCGATGACGGTCGCCCCGGACTGCGCCATCGAGTCGGCGCCGTTCTGGGTTTTGCGTTGCTGGCCCCATGCATAGCCGCCGTCGATGATCAGGCCGACCATAGCGACCATGGCAAGGATGCCGACCGCGACGATAACGAGGATCTGGCCTCGCTCGTCGCCTCGGGATCGGTCAGTGCGTCGCATTGTGGATCTCGGAAACCTCGTGAATTGATGGATGAATGAGAGGGATGAGTCAGAAGGCCGCAGGTACTTGATCGACATGGTCAGGACCCAGGCGGACAAACGGCGTTGGTCGGTTGGACACAGGTCGCCTCGATTGGAAACTTGCTGGTGGCCGAAAGCGGGATCGTGCCGATGATGTTGCTGAGGATCGGCGTGACGGCGTTGAACGAGTAGGTCAGCTTCACGACGGCGACGTCACCGATGGCGCGCAGGGTTGTCGTGGGACAGGTCGAAACGGAGCCGCCGGCACTATCGGTGAACGAGACGGCGACCGTCGGCGGGTAGAGGTTCACGGATGTCCCGGTCGCTTCGTTCGTGATATGGCTGCACGTCTGGTCGACAATCGCGACGCGCGCCGCCTCGCGGGCTGCGTTGCTGATGGTGTTATTGGCATAGATCGCACGCCCCAGGTCGAAGATCCCCATC
>JBBRWZ010000043.1:0-19861 GCA_038248895.1 Candidatus Limnocylindria bacterium
CGGCGACCGACCGGCCTGCCTGGCGCGCAGCATCACCAAGCGTGACGAGCGCTACCAGCGGGGGACGTTGCGTGCGCTGTGCGACGAGCTCACGGCGGAGGCAACGGTGCGGGGCGAGTGCACCGTCATCATCGCTGGCGCTCCCGCGCGCCCCGAGGCGCCCGATGCCACGACCGATGCCGCCCACCTCGCCGCCAGCGGCGCATCGGTACGGACCAGCGCCGACTTCCTGGTGCGCCGCCACGGCCTCCCGCGCCGCCGGGCCTACGAGATCGCCAGCGCGGCGCAGCGATGATCGACGAGCTGGAACGGGTCGTGTCGCGCGTCGCCGAGTCGCGTCGCTATCGGGACGTCGATCCCGGCCTCGTTCGTCGCCTCGCCACGGAGGAGGTGGCGCGGGCACGCACGCGCGAGGAGGCCGTGAAGCGCGTGAAGCGCCGGCTGCATCAGGTGGTCGGCGCCTTCGCGCGCGGCAGCGCGAACCTCGATGCCCTGCGTGCGGCGTGGCAGGGCGACCTCGCCAGCGCCGCGTTCCAGGCAGCCTGTCGCTCCGCGCTCGCCGCGCACGCGTCGACCGCCGAGCGCATTCCCCACCTGTCGCGGTTCTATCGCGCGATCTGGGAGCTCACCGGAACGCCGGCGTCGCTGCTCGACCTCGGCTGCGGGCTCGGCCCGCTCGCGCTGCCGTGGATGGACCTCGCCGCCGATACGCAGATCATCGCCGTCGACGCGGACGGCACCGCGCTGGCGGTGGTGGAATCGTTCCTGGACCTCGTTGGTCAGCCGCACCGCACCGCGGACCGCGACCTGCTCGACCGCGGCACGGACGACGCGGTCGATGTCGCGCTGCTCCTCAAGCTGGTCACGACGCTCGATCGGCAGGACGGCGAGGCCGCGGCACGGCTCATACGCGGCCTGCGGGCGCGGCAGGTGGTGGTGAGCTTCACGCGACGCTCGCTCGGCGGCCGGTCGCGCGGGATGGATCGTGCGTACCGGTCGCGGATGGATCGGCTGGCCGCGGCGGTGAGCGCGGAGGATGTGCGCGAGGCATCGGTCCCGAACGAGCTCGTCTTCGTCATGTCGCTGGCGCATGGCTGAGCCGCTCGTCACGCGCCGCGGGCGCTGGCCGGTGCCCACCTTCCTGCCGGATGCGACGCGTGCCGGCGTGCGGGCGGTGAGCGCCGCCGACCTGCGCGGGATCGGCATCGAGGGCGTCGTGGTCAACGCGTTCCACCTCCTCCGACGCCCCGGCGCGCGCGTCATGCAGGCCGCGGGCGGGGTGCACACGTTCATGGGTTGGGACGGACCGATCCTCTCCGATTCCGGCGGCTTCCAGGTCTGGAGCCTCATCCGGCAGGACCCGGCCCGTGGCGTCATCCGTGACAACGAGGTCATCTTTCGCGAGCCGTCGACCGGCGAGAAATGGAACCTGACCCCGGAGCGGATCATCCAGCTCCAGCTGCAGCTCGGGACCGATGTGCTGGTCTGCCTCGACGACTGCACCGATGCGGGCGACCCCGAGGCGGAGCAGGAGCGGAGCGTCAGTCGCACCGTCAAGTGGGCACGACGCTCGCGCGACGAGTTCGACCGCCTGACCGCGAAGCTCGACCCCGCGCAGCGTCCGCTGCTGTTCGCCGTCGTGCAGGGCGGCGCGTCCGAGCGCCTGCGGCGCGCGTGCGCCGCAGAGCTGGTATCGATTGGCTTCGACGGGTACGGGTTCGGCGGGTGGCCATTCGACTCCGCCGACGGCCTCCTGACCGATGCGCTGCGCTGGGTCGCCGAAACGCTCCCGGTGCGATCGGCCAAACATGCGCTCGGCATCGGGCGCCCGGACCACGTCGTGGCCGCGTTCGCGCTCGGCTATTCGATCTTCGACTGTGCCCTGCCGACGCGCGATGCACGTCATGGGCGCCTCTACGCCTTCCGGGACGCGGCGCCCTCGCGTCCGGCGGTGGGCGATCCGTTCTACGCCACGCTGCGGATCCACGACCCGAACTACCGGGTGGACCACGCGCCGGTCGAGGCCGGGTGCGACTGCCCGCTGTGCGGGGCGGGGCTGACGCGGGCGTACCTCCACCATCTGTTCAAGGTGGGGGATGTCGCGGCGGAGCGGTACGCCACGCTCCACAATCTCCGCTTCTACGTGCGGCTGTTCGCGCTGCTCCGGGGCTGACTGCCGGCGAGCCCCGTTGCGCGTTGCAGTGTGCACGCCGTGCGACGTATGTCACGCGAGTCCCGCGCTAGGCGATCAGCTGTTCATCGGGAGCAACACGCGTCACGTGAGGCGTGCGTCAGGTGATATAGGTCGCACCCAGTGCAACAGCGGCGTCGCCTCTCGCCGTCACTCCTCGCCGCGCGCTCATGGCCGCGGCGGCTCCAGTGCCGACGGAGTCACCGGTGCGCGGCCGCCTGCCTCGAATCCTCGCGCCCCAACGTATCCGGATTCACGCCGCGGGCGCGAGCGAGCCGCTCGGCAACAAGCTGGAGCGGGATGGCGGCACCAAGCAGCCCCGAGACCACCGTCGGCAGGCGGCTCGAGGCGGGGGCGATGACGCGCCCGGCGGGAGTGAGGTCGCGCGGTACCCCGTCGCGCACGCCGGCGCCGAGGATCGCGGCCGCCGGCATGCCCAGCTCCGCGACGGCCCGCAGGACGTCGCCCGCACGCGCGACGATCGCCTCCGTCGCGGCCGCCTCGGTGAGGATGAGGATCAGGCCCGTCCGCGGGCCGGCGGCGGCGAGGTGGCCATGCAGCACCGTCTCGAGGTGGAGAGCGCGGGCCGGGACGCGCGCCCCTTCCTCGACCTTGAGGGCGAGCTCGCGCGCGCTGGCGTGGTCGGCACCCCCGCCGACGACGATCAGACGGTCAACGGCCGCCGCCAAGCCGGTCGCCACCCCCTGCGCCCCGTCGGCGACGTCGGCGGCGGCGAGAAGCGCACGCGCCGCCGTCCCGTCGAGAACGTCGCCGCGGACCGCCGCGGCCAGCACCGCACCCACGACAAGTGGCGACACGTAGCCGACGGTGTGGCACCAGCTGGCGTCCTGCTCTCCGGTCGCCACGACGAGGTCAGCCGCACGTGCGCCGGGCGAACCGATGCCGACCGTGACGAGCGCGGTCGCAACGCCTGCCTCGCGTGCGGCGACCAGGCCGGCGTTCGTGGCCGCCGTTCCGCCCTCGTGCGAGACCGCGATCGCCACCCCGGCGCGCGGCGGCGCGGCGGCGATATCGAGCGCCTGGGCGTGCTGCGCGGCGACGAGGCCCGCCACGCGAAGCATCGCCGCCATCCCTTCCGCAGCGTGCTCGGATGTCCCGCAACCGAAGACGACCATCGGCTCCCGTGCATCGCGCGCTCCGCGGAGCGCCCCCGCCAATCGGTCGAGCGCGGGATCCGCGGCGAGGCGCCGGGCGATGCGCTCCGCCAGCGCCGGCTCCGCGGCGATCATCTCCGTCATTGCGTACGGAGGTCCGGATCGTGGCTCCGGCATCGTCGAGCCGGCCCACGGCTCGGGGGGACCGGCGAGGGGAGCGTTCGGGTCGAACGGCACCGGCGCGGCCGTCAGGCGTCGAGCATCGGTACACGAACGCCCCGTTCGCGCGCGACGTCGATCGCGCGCTCGTAGCCGGCATCCGCGTGACGGATGACGCCCATCCCCGGGTCGGCGGTGAGCACCCGCTCGAGACGGGCCGCCGCCGCATCGGTCCCGTCGGCAACGATGACCATGCCGGCGTGCAGGCTGTAGCCGATGCCCACCCCGCCGCCGTGATGGAAGCTGACCCAGGTCGCGCCGGCGGCCGTGTTGACGAGGGCGTTGAGGATCGGCCAGTCCGCAATCGCGTCGGACCCGTCGCGCATCCCCTCCGTCTCACGGAACGGAGACGCGACGCTGCCGGCGTCGAGGTGGTCACGTCCGATGACGATTGGTGCCGCCAGCTCGCCGCTGCGCACCATCTCGTTGATCGCGAGGCCGGCGCGCGCCCGTTCGCCGTAGCCAAGCCAGCAGATCCGGGCCGGCAGGCCCTGGAACGGGACCTTCTCCTCGGCCAGCCGCAGCCAGCGCTGAAGCGACGCATCGTCGGGGAAGAGCTCCATCAGCTTTCGATCGGTGCGCAGGATGTCCTCGGGGTCGCCGGACAGGGCTGCCCATCGGAACGGCCCCTTCCCCTCGCAGAAGAGGGGTCGGATGAAGGCGGGCACAAAGCCGGGGAAGTCGAAGGCATCGGTCACGCCGGCGTCCTTTGCGTGCTGCCGGATGTTGTTGCCGTAATCGAAGACGATTGATCCGGCGCGCTGGAAGGCCAGCATGGCGCGCACATGGTCCGCGATCGAGGCGAGTGACCGTTCGACATAGGCGTCGGGATCGCGCTCGCGGAGGGCGATGGCGTCGACGAGCGGCATCCCGGCCGGGATGTAGCCGCCGAGCGGGTCGTGGGCGCTCGTCTGGTCGGTGACCACGTCGGGCCGCCAACCGCGCCGGACGAGCTCCGGCTCGACGTCGGCGGCGTTCGCGACCAGGGCGATGCTGCGCGCCGCGCCGGCGGCCTTCGCGGCATCCACCGCCTCGACCGCCGCGCCGAGATCATCGGTCAGCTCGTCGACGTAGCCGGCGGCACGCCGCCGCTCGGCCCGTGCCGGGTCGACCTCGATGGCCAGCACCGCCGCGCCGTTCATCGTGGCCGCCAGCGGCTGCGCGCCGCCCATGCCACCGAGGCCGGCGGTGAGCAGGCTGCGGCCGGCGAGCGTGCCGTCGAAGTGCTGGCGCGCGCACTCGGCGAATGTCTCGTACGTCCCCTGGATGATGCCCTGGGTCGCGATGTAGATCCACGACCCGGCGGTCATCTGCCCGTACATCGTCAGGCCGGCGCGCTCGAGCTCGCGGAACTGCTCCCACGTCGCCCAATGGGGGACGAGGTTCGCGTTGGCGATGAGGACTCGCGGCGCATCCACGGTGGTGCGGAACACGCCGACCGGCTTGCCGCTCGCGACCAGCAGCGTCTCGTCGTCCGCCAGCCGCCGCAGCTCGGCGATGATCGCGTCGAAGGCCTCCCAGCTCCGTGCCGCGCGCCCGGTGCCGCCGTACACGATCAGGTGGTCGGGATCCTCGGCCACGTCGGGATCGAGGTTGTTCATCAGCATCCGCAGCGCCGCCTCCTGCTGCCAGCCGCGGCACGTCAGATCGGTGCCGCGCGGTGCGCGGACGGTGCGCGGGCCGGCGTTCGGGGCGACGCTCGTCATGGACCGATGATACGGCGCAATGGCCCTTGCCCGAGCGGGTGCCGGCTAGGCGCGGGAGAGCAGGAACGCGGTGGCAAAGCCGAGCGCCGTCGCCAGGCCGGAGCTGTCGCCACCGTCGCGGAATGCCTCCGGGAACATCGTGTCCGCGAGCATGGTGACGATTCCGCCGGCCGCGACCGCCTGGACGAAGGCAAGCAACCCGCCACCCATTGCGGAGAGCACGGCGTTGCCGACCATGGCGGTGATCCCCGACGCGACGGCGACGACCACCCAGAGGCCGATGATGAACCGCCCCGAGCGTCCCTCGTCGGCGAGATCCCGCGCGCCGGCGAGACCCTCGGGCAGGTTCGAGATGAGCACGGCGGCGAGGAACGACGGGCTCACGCCGGCGCCCCCGATGAGCGTGGCACCGAGCACGAGCGACTCCGGCAGGCCGTCGAGCAGCGCGCCGAGCACGATCGCCGGCCCGCCGGTCTCGCGACGCACACCCGACCCCGAGCCGATGCGGTCGATGAGCCGGTCGCCGATGTAGTACGCGAGTGCCCCGACGCCCAGTCCGCTGGCGAAGATGAGCGTGCCCCCGGCGCGGAACGCCTCGTCGGAAAGGTCGAAGGCGAGGGCGCTGACAAGGGCTCCGGCGCCGAAGGCGAGGACCAGCGCCACTGCCTTGCGCGGCACCGGGACGGCCAGGGCGAGGACCGCCCCCAGCACGAGCGCCGAGGCGGCGACGAGGCCCCAGAGCCCGGCCTGCAGCGGCTCGGGCACGTCAGTCGTCGCCGAACGGGTTCGGGCGCTTCGGACGCTCGGGCGGGCGCCGGAAGAAGTCGTCCTCGTTGACCGGCTTCGGCAGTGGCAGCGGCCACGCGTCGCCGCCGGCGTCCGCGGGTCGCGCCTTCGCCAGGAGGTCTCCCCAGTCGACCGTCTGGTTGGCACCACCGAGCTCGCGCCGGTACACCGGGTAGTGCTCGTCACCCGCCACGCGCTCGAAGTCCGCATCGGTGTAGACCGTCGCCGGTCCGGATGAGGGCAGCCACGGGTCGGCCGCCGCCTCCGGGTAGGCTTCGACCGCCGTGATGCCGCGGCGATCGAGCTCGTCGCAGACGGCGGCGAGCAGTGCCGCCCCGATCGATTGGCGCTCGTCGCCGTTGCCGGCCCGCGGCGATACCTGGAGGCAGGTGACGACCCACGGCGCCGGGCCCTCGGGCAGCGCCGCGTATCGGTCACGGATCACCTGGGCGCGCGGGTATGCCGCAAGCGGGCCGAATTGGCACCAGCCGACGGCCTGCCGCTCGACGCTGTCGGTCCGGAAGGCGAGCATGCCGTAGGCGCCGGCGAGCTCCCGTCCCGCCAGGAGCCGCCGTCGCTTGGGTGCCTCGAGCAGGCTGGCCTCCTCGCCGCCCGGCGGGTCGGGCGCTTCGCGCCCACCGTCAAGCCGCTCCCAGTAGTCGCAGCTCTGGCAGCGCGCGCCCGGGCGTGCCGGGGCAGGGATCTCATCGAAGGTCGCTTCGTCGACGAGCTCGAAGGCAAGGGGTCGGGGGCGGGGCATCTCAGCCATCGGCTGATGCGAGCAGCGTGCCATCCGCGATGAGCGTCGACAGCGCGAGGATGTCCGGCGCCGGGCTCCGGTCACGGTCGAGTGGCGCGACGCGTTCGCGAATGACGCGGTGGGCGGCCACGAGGCGCGGGCCGGGCTGTAACGGGAGGCGCAGGTCGAGTCCGCGAGCAGCACACAGCGCCTCGATCGCAAGCACGCTCGTCGCGCGTTCCACCGCCTCGCGCAGGTGCAGCGCCGACGTGGCCCCCATGCTCACGTGATCCTCCTGGTTGGCGCTCGTCGGGATCGTGTCGACTGACGAGGGATGGGCGAGCGTCTGAAGCTCGTTGACGAGTGACGCGGCGGTGTAGTGGGCGATCATGAGGCCGCTCTCCAGACCCGGGTCGGCGGCGAGGAACGGCGGCAGGCCCGAGAGGTGGGCGTCAACGAGCCGAGCCGTCCGGCGCTCGGCGATCGACGCGATCTCCGCCACGGCGATCGTCGCGTAGTCGAGGGCCATCGCCACCGGTTCGCCGTGGAAGTTGCCGCCAGACACGACGCGTCCCTCCGGGTGAGCCGCGTCGGGCGGGAAGACGAGCGGGTTGTCGGTGGCCGCGTTGATCTCGATTGCGAGCACGCCCGCGAGGTGGTCGAGCGCACCGCGCACGGCGCCGTGCACCTGCGGCATGCAGCGCAGGCTGTACGCGTCCTGCACTTTGTGCTCGATGTCGGCGACATGCGACGCCCAGATGCCACTCCCCGTGAGCAGCTCGCGCAGGTGCTCGGCCACCGCGACCTGCCCGGGATGGGGGCGCGCTCCGACCAGAGCGGCCTCGAATGCGGCCCCGGTGCCGAGCATCGCCTCGAGGCTCATGGCGCCGATGACGTCGGCCGTGGTCGCCAACCGGTAGGCGTCTGCGAGGGCGAGGCAACCGATTCCCGCCATCAGCTGGGTGCCGTTGAGGAGGGCGAGGCCTTCCTTCGCGCCCAGGGTGAGCGGTCGCAGCCCGGCCCGCGCCAGCGCGGTGCCGCCATCCGCGGGACCGGCACCGTCGACCGTCGCCTCGCCCTCGCCGATGAGGACGAGTGCCAGGTGCGCGAGCGGTGCCAGGTCGCCGGACGCCCCCACGCTGCCACGGGACGGGATGACAGGGTGGATCGACGCGTTCAGCATGCCCAGCAGGAGCTCTGCGACGTCGACCCGGCAGCCGGAGAGGCCGACCGCCAGCGTGTTGGCGCGGAGCAGCAGCATGGCGCGCACCACCTCGTCGGCCAGGGGCGGGCCAACGCCCGCCGCATGGCTGCGCACAAGGTTCCGCTGCAGCTCCGCCGTCCGCTCCGGCTCAATCCGCACATCGGCGAGGTCACCGAAGCCGGTCGTCACGCCGTAGGCGGTGCTGCCGGCCGCCACGATTCGGTCGACCACGTCGCGTGACGCACGCATCCGGTCGGCGGCGCCGGGGTCGAGCGCCACCGCCGCCCGCCCCCGCGCCACCGCGACGACATCGTCGAGCGCGAGGTCACGGCCACTGATCGGGAGGGGCGACATGGGTCCGTATACTACGCACCGTGCGACGCCTGCCGGACCCCACCAGCCGCCTGCTCGTCAGTGAAGATGCGCAGCATCGGCTCGGCGGCGCCGTCCCCAGCCCCGCCGGTGCGTTCCTGCTCGCGCTGATCGCGCTGCCCACCCTCTTCTGGCTCGTCACCCTCAAGCGCACCACCACGTACCTCGTCCCCGAGGAGTGGCTGATGGCCAATGTCGTCGACCCGTTCCATCACTGGGTCGAGGCGACCCTGCCGCCGCTCGACGCGCTGCTGGTCGGCATCAGCGGGCTCGGTTCGGGCTGGTTCGTGGCCATCGGCTTTGCGGTGCTGGGTCTGACCGCCATCGCCAAGGGTCGGCGCGACCTCGCCGTGATCCTGGCCGCGGGCACGCTGGCATTTCCCATCGAGTGGGCGCTCAAGTTCGTCACCGCCATCCCGCAGATCAGCCTCGCCGAGCTGTTCAACGCGATCTTCAATGTCAATGGCGTGGGACTCGACGACCTTGCTGACTTCCCGGCCGGCCACGCGCTGCGCGCCACCGTCTTCTACGGTCTCGCTGCGTTCTGCATCGCCCGCCTCAGCCATGATCGGCGACAGGGCATGACTGCCTACGCCATCGCCCTCGCGCTCATCGGGGCCATCAGCCTCACCCGGATCTACCTCCTGGCCCACTATCCGATGGACGTGCTGGGCGGCTGGATGGCGGGCGGGGCCCTATTGGCGATCATCGTCGCCGTGCACGTGGTGCGCGTCGACGAGAAGCTGCGTGCGCGCGAGATGACGGTCCCGCCGGCGCGCCGCGAGCGTCGCGTGGCGGTGCAGCTCGAGCCGCGTGAGCGCCGCCCCCCGGCCACCGCGGCCGCCGACCGGGGCGAGCCCTAGCCGTCCGTGCTGGAATTCATCGACCAGCAGGTCATCCCGTTCTTCCTCGCGATGTACGACGCCGTTGGCTACATCGGCGTCGCGGTCGCGATCGGCCTCGAGACGTTTGTGCCGATCATCCCGTCGGAGGTGATCGTGCCGATGGCGGGCTGGAAGGTGAGCCAATCGGCCGCCGATCCATCGGTCCTGGAGCCGCTCACGCATGCCCCGTGGAGCTTCCTGCTGGCACTGCTCGTGGCGACCGGCGGCGCGCTCGTCGGCTCGCTGGCGGGTTACCTCATCGGTGCCTGGGGCGGGCGGCCGCTGCTCGACCGGTGGGGCCGATACGTGCACATCCACCCGCACGACCTCGATCGTGCCGATGCGTGGTTCATCGATCACGGCGACTGGGCGGTGCTCATCGGGCGCCTCGTGCCGCTGGTTCGGGCACTGATCAACTATCCGGCTGGCGTGGCGCGCATGCCGCTTGGCCGCTTCCTCCTCTTCTCCGCCCTCGGCTCGCTGCCGTGGAATGCCGCGCTCCTCTATGCCGGCTACCTGCTCGGCGCGAACTACCGCCACCTCTACGACGCAATCCGCCCGTACGAGTACGTCATCTACGCGCTCGTCCTGCTCGGGATCGTCTACCTGCTCTACCGATGGTGGCGCAGCAACCGTCCCACCGACGACCCGCCCGCGGCCGTGACGCCCGGGATCGGTTGACCGGCGTGGCACCGCCGTGCCACGATCGGCCCGTCAATTCATATTCGAAGCCTTCGGGGCGGGGTGCAACTCCCCACCGGCGGTCGGCGGCGTGACGTCGCCAGCCCGCGAACCCCGTCGTCGTGCCCGATCCCTCTCTGGATCGGCGCGCGAGGGCGGGGCCGACCTGACCTTCCGCCAGCGCGGGAGCAGACAGGGCCGACGGTGACAGTCCGGATGGGAGAAGGCGCTCGCGATCGCGTCCATTGGACGGCGGCGCCGCGTGCTCGCAACGTGCGATGCGCGCTGCCGGCGATCCATGCGACCGATGCACGTCGTGTTCCCAGGCGCGTCCCGACGGCCGGCGCAGCGGAGCGGTGTCGGTGCACGAGACCTCAGGTGAGCGCAGGAGCGCGTTGTCGATCGCGCTCGACGACGTCGCGCTGCGCTATCCCAGCGGCGTCCTGGCTCTCGACGGGCTTTGTCTCGAGGTCGCGCCGGGAAGCCTGACCGCGATCATCGGTCCCAACGGCTGCGGCAAGAGCACGCTGCTCCGGCTCGTGGCCGGGCTCCTGAAGCCCACCGCCGGCAGCGTCCGCGTGGGAGCGACGGCGCCGCGGGCCGGGGATGGAGATGTGGGACTGGCGTTCCAGCAGCCGCGGCTCGTCCCATGGCTGCGCGTGGCGGACAACGTCACGCTGCCCCTCGAGCTGGCTGGTATGCCCCGCACCGAGGCGCGCGAACGTGGTGAGGTCGCCCTCGCCCGCGTCGGCCTGACCGCCGCCGCCGAACGCCTCCCGTCTGAGCTCTCGGGCGGAATGGCACAGCGCGCCGCACTGGCGCGGGCGCTCGTCACCGAGCCGGGCGCGCTCCTGCTCGACGAGCCGTTCAGCGCCCTCGACCTGCTGACGCGCGAGTCGTTCGACACCGAGCTGGAGCGATTGTGGCTCCAGCGCCGGCCGACCGTGCTGCTGGTGACGCATTCGGTCACCGAGGCACTGGCGCTGGCCGACGAGGTCGTGGTCCTGAGCGGCAGGCCCGGGAGCGTCGTGGAACGCATTCCCGTCGATCTAGAACGGCCGCGCAGCACGTCCGTGCTCGCCGGCCCGCAGGCGGCGCAGCTCGGGGCGGCCATTCGCGCGGCCCTCGAGGCGTCGCGCGCGCCGGAGCTGGCCCCGTGGGCGGCGACACGATGAGTCGCTCGCCCTGGCTCGGCGCACTTGCCAGCGCGGCCGCCTTCCTCGTGCTCTGGAAGCTGGTGGCCGCAATCTCCGGCGTTCCGGACTACATCCTTCCCGCACCGGAGGTGGTGGTGGTGCGCGGGATGCGCGCCATCGGCAGTGGCGTGCTATGGACGCACACCTCGGCCACCCTGCTCGAAGTGATCCTCGGGTTCGGGAGCGGTGCCGCGGCGGCGCTCGTGGTGGGCGTCGTCCTCGCCCGCAGCGTGCTCGTCGAGCGCGTCCTCTCGCCGTACATCGTTGCGGCGCAGGCCGTCCCGATCCTCGCCCTGGCACCACTGCTCGATATCTGGTTCGGCGGTGGTCTGCTGGCCCGCGTCGTGATCTGCGCGCTCATCGTCTTCTTCCCGATCACCATCGCCACGATGGTCGGCGTCCGCTCCGTTGACCCGGGCCTGGTGGAGCTCTTCCGCTCGCTGGGTGCCACCGAGCGCGACCGCGTGCGCCGCCTCGAGATTCCCTGGGCGCTGCCGGTCATCTTCGGCGGGCTGCGGGTGGGGGTGACGTTGGCCGTGATCGGTGCCGTGGTGGCCGAATGGGCCGGCGCCAGCGTCGGCCTCGGCATCCTCATCAACATCGCCGACCAGGGGCTGTTCGACACCCCGCTCATGTTCGTGGCGCTCGTCACGCTCGCCGTCATCGGTCTCGCCGGCTACGGCCTCGTCGTCGCCGCCGAGCATCGTCTCGTCACTACCCGGAGGTAACCCGATCGTGTCTCGCCTCTCGCGCATCCTCGTCGTCGCAGCGCTCGTGGCGCTCACGGCGTGCGCCAGTCCATCCACCGCGCCCAGCGGCTCGGTCGCCGTCCCCGGTTCGGCGGACATGCGGTCGGTCACGGTGCTGCTCGGCTACCGCCCCGACGTGCAGTTCGCGCCGTTCTACGCCGCCATCGAGGACGGCTACTACGCCCGTGCCGGACTGGACGTGACGCTCGAGCACGCCACGGGCGGCGACCTGCTGCGCTCGGTGGCCGATGGGCAGGTCGAGTTCGGGGTGGCCGACGCGACCGACGTGATGGTGGCGCGGACGAGCGGGATCCCGGTCCGGTACGCGTCGACGCTCTACCAGGCATTCCCGGTGGCGGTCATCGGTCCGGCGGGCGCCGTGCCGGCCGACCCGGCTGGACTGGCCGGCATGACGATCGGGACGCCCGGCCGGTTCGGCTCGTCCTGGATCGCCCTCCTGGCATTGCTCGATGCGGGGGGCCTCAGCGCCGATGACGTGACCATCCGCGAGTACCCGCAGTACAACCAGGCCGATGGCCTCCTCGCCGGTGACGTCGACCTCATCACCGGCTTCCGCAATAACGAGCCACTCGTGCTCGCCGGACAGGGAATGAACGTGGACCTCCTCACCGTCGACGACATCGCGCCACTTCCCGGTCCCGGGGTTGTCGTCTCCGATGCGCTGGCCGATGCCGATCCGGCGCTGGTCGACGCGTTCGTCCGGGCCACGGCCGATGCGCAGGCGGCGATCATCGACGACCCACAGGTCGGGCTCGACGCCGCGTTCGCCCAGGTGCCGACCCTCGCCGAGGACCGCGAGACCGCGAGCGCCATCCTCGATGCGACGGTGGAGCTCTGGTCGGCGGGCGGCTTCGACGGCGGCCGGATCGATGCCGGCCGCTGGCGGACGGCGTACGACACGATGCAGGGGCTCGGCTTCATCGATGGGTCGGTGCCGGTCGAGGAGATGATCCGCGCCGGAGGCTAGGCCGTCTCCGACGATGGCTGGGGCACGCTGAAGCGCGACGCCTCGTCGAGTCTCGCGCCTGCCAGCGCCTCGGCGGCCCGGACGGTCTGCTCGAGCAGCGTCATGGTGGTGACCGGACCGATGCCACCGGGCACCGGTGTGATGGCACGCACCACCCGCCGGACGGTCTCGAAATCGACGTCGCCCACCAGTCCCTGCGGCGTCACGTTGATGCCGCAGTCGATCACAACCGCGGATCGGTTCACCATCTCGGAGCGCACCAGGCGTGGCACGCCCGCGGCCACGACGAGGATCTCGGCGCGGCGCGTCTCACGGGCCAGGTTGCGCGTCTGGCGGTGGCAGATCTCCACCGTCGCGTCGGAGCCGACGAGGAGCGACGCGACCGGGCGGCCAACGACCGCCGACCGCCCGATCACGACTGCCCGCCGACCGGCGATATCGATGTCGTTGACGCGCAGCATGGTCATCACCGCGGCAGCGGTCGCCGGTACGAATGCCCGCAGGTCGCCGGCCGCCACGCGCTCGGCGTTGGCGGGCGTGGCGCCATCGACGTCCTTGGCTGGATCGATGAGGGCGACCACGTCGGCCAGCACGAGCGGCGAGGGCAGGGGCTGGGCGATCACGATGCCCGCCACCTGGGGGTCCCGGTTGAGCGCACCGATGCGCGCCGCCACGTCACTCAGCGCGCTGCCCGTCGGGGGGCGGACGTCCACCGGCTCGACGCCGATGCTTCGCGCGGCGCGCGACAGGCTCGCCGCGTAGACGGCGGGCGCACCGGCGGGGTCGAAGGCGATGATGGCGAGGCGAGGCGCGGCATCGGTCTCCAATCGCAGCGCTGCCACGCGATCGCTGAGGTCACGCCACAGGTGCGAGGCGACGGTGCGGCCGTCGAGAATGTGGGCTGTCATGGCACTGGTGGCTCAGCCCTCCATGCGGTGGGCGACGGCACTGCCGATGCGCGCCTCGGCCGCTGCCGCGGCGGAAAGGAGCTGATCCACTTCCTCACGTGCGCCGGCGAGGATGTCCTCGGGCGGTATGTCCGGCAGGAACGGCAGGTTGATCCGCACGTTCAGCACGCCGCCGCGGACAGCCGCGGCGGCGAGGTGCGCGGCGACCCCCACGTCGCTGATCGCATGGCGGCTCCCGATCGGGACGAGGCGCTCCGCGAGGTCGAGCACCGCCTGCGCGGCGCGCGCCGTGCGCAGCGGCACCTCGGTGGCCTGCCGCGTGGCGTGCTCCACCTGCATCGAGCGAAACCGGCGCTCTTCGTGCGTCTCGCGCGGGAGTCGACGCGCCGTGACGACCCCTTGGTAGGCCGACGCATCGAGCGTGGCGAGGTTCAGCAGGTCAGACTGTGTCGCCGCCGCCGCCAGGGCGACGGCATCGAGCTCCGTCGCCACGGCATCCGTTTCGGTTCGGCCCCGGGTGAGGGCGCAGACCATCGATACGAGGGCACTCCCCATGGCGCCGGCGATCGCCGCGGCGCTGCCGCCGCCCGGAACCGGGTCGCGCGTCGCGAGGCGCTGGATGAGGTCACGCAGCTGAAGCCGATCGAGCTGCGACGAGTCAGTGGTGGTGGTCGTGTCTCCGTGGGCCGTCATGGCGGGCGCCTCGTCCGCGCCATCCGGGACGCGACGCACGCTGCGGACGCGTTCGCCGGATCGGTGCCCGATTGTACCCGACGCCCATGGCGGGGCCGCTCAGGCTGCCTCGTCCACCGCCTCGAGGTACCAGCGCCGCTCACGGCCGTCGAAGACGAGCGATGCCTCACCGCCCGCGGTGGCAAGCAGATACGTGATCCGCGGGCCGCGATCCGCGGGGTAGGCGGCCATCTCGTCGCGGACCGCCTTGATGCCCGTCACATCCAGCGTCCGGTCCGCGACCCTGACGCGCGACGGCTGCGGTGCCCCGCTGTCCCAGCGGACGCGGGCGGCAATGGGGTTGATCTTCACGAGCGCCATGTCGGGCTCCTCCTCGTCAGCAGCTCGCCTGCGGTGGGCACATGGTGAACAGGCGTTCGATTCTGGATCGACAGGATACGAACGGGTGTTCTATTCGTCAAGCCCCCCCTCGCTCGGCGGTCCGGCTGGCCGTTCACCGAAGTCGAACCGGCGTCGGGGGTGGTCGCCCAGCAGTCGCGCACGCACGATCGCGGCGTCGCCGAACCTTGCCCGCACCGCATCGACCGTCTGCTCGAGGATCGCCTCCCGGTCCGCCGCCGCGTCGAAGAGCGTGAGCTGCTCCGCATCGGTGAGGTTGATGCCGGTGATGCCGATGAGCCGCACGCCGCGGCCCGCGGTGCGAACGCCGCGCAGGAGGGACAGGGCGGCGGCGTAGAGCGGGCCGACCTCCCGTGTCGGGCGCGTGAGCATGAGCTGACGCGTGAGCGTGTCGAAGCCCTCGTAGCGCAGCTTGAGCTGCACTCCGCGTGCGGCGAGGTGGTTGCGGCGCAGCCGCCCCGCCACCGAGTCGGCGAGGTCGAGCAGTGTCGTCGCCAGCGCAGCATCGTCGATGACGTCGTGCTCGAACGTCAGCTCGTGGCCCACCGTCTTGGGCGCGCTGATCGGCACCACCCCACCCGGGTCCACGCCCCGGGCGCGTTCGGCCAGCGACGCCCCGTGCTGTCCGAAGCGGCGGCGAAGGGTCGCGGTGGGCATTGCCGCGAGCTGACCGATGGTCAGCACCCCGAAGTCGCGCAACGCATCGGAGGCCTTGGGCCCGACGCCCCACAGACGCCGGATCGGGAGCGGCGCGAGAAATGCGGCCTCCTCGCCGTCGGGAACGACGACGAGCGCATCGGGCTTGCGCAGATCCGACGCGACCTTCGCGCACAGCTTGTTGGATGCCACGCCGACGCTGACCGCGAGGCCGATCTCGACCCGCACGCGGCGCTTGATGGCCGCGCCCATGGTCGGCCCATCGCCGAAGGCGGCCCGGCTGGCCGTAACGTCGAGGAACGCCTCGTCGAGGCTGATCGGCTCGACGAGTGGCGTGTACGACGCGAAGATGCGCATCACCTGGTCGCTCAGCTCGCGGTAGCGGTCCGGGCGCCCGGGCAGGAAGACGCCCTGCGGGCACAGGCGCTCGGCAGTGCGCAGCGGCATGGCGGAGTGGACGCCGAAGCGTCGCGCTTCGTACGAGGCGGCGCTGACGACGCCGCGCCCGCCGGGGTGCCCACCCACGATGACCGGCCGTCCGCGGAGCGCCGGAGCATCGAGTACCTCGACGCTGGCGTAGAACGCATCGAGATCGGCATGAATGATCGTCCGGGCAGCGCCCGCCCGGCGGCGATCAGCGTTCGATGACGACACGGGGCGCCCCGCTGCGACCCACGGCCTCGGCCGCGGTAGCGGCCCCGAGCGAGTCGGTAAGGCCCTGACGCGCCAGCGTGGCCCGGTTCAGCGCACGATCATCGAGCCGCGCACCGCGCACGGGTCAGCCGAGCTTGCGGATGACGCCGATCACCTTGCCCTGGATCTGGACGTCGCTCGCGTAGATCGGCTCCATCTCGGCGTTGGCGGGCTGCAGCCGGATGCGGTCCGCCTCGCGATAGAAGCGCTTCAACGTCACGCCGTTGTCCTCGAGCAGGGCGACCACGATATCGCCGTCGTGCGCCGTGCTCTGCGGCTGCACAACCACGTAGTCGCCGTCGTCGATGAGGGCGTCGATCATGCTGCGGCCGCGCACGCGCAGGACGTATGCGTCGCTCGGGCCAACCATCGAGCGGGGCACCTCCAGCGACTCCGCGCCATCCGCGTATGCCTCGATCGGCTGGCCGGCCGCGATCTCGCCCATGACGGGGAGCGCCGCCACGTCGCGTTCTAGCGGCATCCGGAACGGCGTGACTCGGCTCGACGCCGGACGGGAGGGACGCGTGGCGCGTGTGGCGCTCGGCGTGAGGCGCAGGGCACGCGACGAGTTGATGCCGCGCTCGAGCAGCCCGTCCCGCTCCAGGGTGATGAGGTGATGGTGCACCGCCGAGGTGGAAGCAAGCCCGACGGCGTCTGCGATCTCGCGCACCGACGGCGGATAGCCACGCTCCTCCACGGTCCGCGCGATGCAATCCAGGATGCGGCGGCGTCGCTCGGCGTCATGCCTTGTCATGGGGGCACGCTAGCAGAACAGCTGTTCTAATGTCAACCGCCGCCGTAGGCCCGGCTCTGCTATCATGCCGCACCCATCGACCCTGTCAGCAGCGTGAGGCGCGTGCGCGCGTGAATGTCCCCGGCCGCTGGCGCTACCTGCGCCTGGCGCGACTCGTCTGGAAGCTCCCCGCCTATGCCCGGCTGATATGGGGGATCGCGCGTGATCCGCGCACGCCCATCGGCCTCAAGGCCATCCTGGCCGCGGCCGTTGCCTACGTGGTGTCGCCGTTCGACCTGGTGCCGGACGCGATCCCCATCCTGGGGCAGGCAGACGACCTGACGGTCGTGCTGCTCGTGCTTGACCTGTTCATCCAGAACGCGCCGGCTGACGTGCGCCGCGATCACATCGAGCGAGCACGCAACGGCACCGCCGACCTCGATCGAGACCTGGCACGGCTGCGGGAGCTCATGGGGGATCGGTTCGACACCGTGCGCGACCGGCTGCCCGAGCTATTGGACCGATACGGCCGCTACAGCGACCCGGACGAGCTGAAGCAATCGCTCGCCGCGTGGCGTCGCCGTCGCGTCGACACGTCGGGCGAAACGACCGCTCCCCGCTGAACCGCCAACGACCACGCCACGAGAGAGACGACGAACGAAGATGAAAGTGATCCTGAAGCGCGACGTGAAGGGCCTCGGCCACGAGGGCGACCTCAAGGTGGTCAAGGACGGCTACGCGCGCAACTTCCTGCTGCCGACCGGAGCAGCGGCGCGCGCCGATAGGGGACAGCTTGCCAACTGGGAGCGCCATCGCGACCAGCGCGAGGAGCGCGAGCGCTCCACGCGGGCCGATGCCGAGAAGACGCTTGCGCGGCTCAGCGAGCTGAAGCTGGAGATCCCGGTCAAGGCCGGCGAGCGTGGACGGCTCTTCGGGGCCGTCACCAGCCACCAGATCACCGAGCTCATCAACCGCAGCGGTGTCGAGCTGGACCGTCATGACCTGCGCCTCCGCGAGCCGATCAAGACGGTCGGTGACTTCAAGTTCGATGTGCGGCTGATGCCCGGGGTCGAGACGACGCTCACCGTCTCGGTCGTCCCCGAGTCATAGGCCGCGTGGTGGTCGAGCAGCCTGACACCTGGAACATGGCGCCCGGTCGCATCGAGGCACCCGTCGGCTGGGGCAGCTGAGCGACCGCGTCACGGTCCGCGACAGCCAACCTGTCGCAATCCGCGTCTTCCCTCATCGCGTGCACAGCCGTCATCCGCCCGCCGCCGTGGCGGGTTATCAACAACCTTCGGGCTTGTCCACAGCGACGGCCCGTTTTCCCCACGCGGGACGCCGGCGGGCCGTTGTCGGGGCCGCGAGGTCCGCATACGGTGTCGCACGCACATGATGACCGTCGCCAGCTCGAGCGGCAGCGCCCTCGAGAAGCTCGCACCGCAGGCCATGGAGGCCGAGCAGAGCGTGCTCGGCTCGATCCTGATCGACGCCGACGCGATCCTGCGCGTTGCCGATTTCCTGCACCCCGCCGACTTCTACAAGGCGGCCCACGGCAGCATCTTCGAGGCGATGCTGACGCTCCACGGCCAGCGCGAGCCGATCGACCTGGTGACGCTCGCGGAGGAGCTCGACCGGCGCGACCGCCTCGACGCGGTCGGCGGGCCCGGCTACCTGGCGACGCTGATGAACGCGGTGCCGACAGCCGTCCATGCCGAGCACTACGGGCGGATCGTCGAGCGCAAGTCGGTGCTCCGGAACCTGATCGCTGCGGCGGGACGCATCGCGGCGGTGGGATACGAGGAGTCCAACGACGCCGAGGTCGCCATCGATCGGGCCGAGTCGATCCTCTTCGAGATCAGCCAGCGTCGCACCGCGCAGGGCTTCGAGTCGCTGGGCACGCTGCTGGGGCAGGCCTACGACCGGCTCGAGTACCTGCACGAGCACCGCGGCCAGATCCTCGGCATCCCCTCCGGGCTCTCCGGGCTCGACGCCCTGCTCGGCGGCTTCCAACCGTCGGACCTCGTCATCCTCGCCGCCCGCCCCAGTGTCGGGAAGACAAGCCTCGGCCTCAACATCGCGCAGCACGCCGCCGTCCGCGAGGGGAAGAAGGTGGCGGTGTTCAGCCTCGAGATGAGTCGCGAGCAGCTCGCCATCCGCCTGCTCAGCGCCGAGAGCGGCATCAATCCGCGGCCGCTGCAGACAGGCTTCGTCGACGAGACGGACTGGAGCAAGATCGCGCGCGTCATGAACGACATGCATGCCGCTCCCATGTGGATCGACGACTCGCCGGGGATGTCGGTGATGGAGCTGCGCACGAAGGCGCGGCGGCTGGAGTCGGAGCAGCACGGGCTCGACCTGGTGATCGTCGACTATCTCCAGCTGATGCAGGCCTCGACGCCGTCGCGCGATGGCAATCGCGTGCAGGAGGTGAGCGAGATCAGCCGTGGCCTGAAGCAGCTCGCGCGCGAGCTCAAGGTGCCCGTCATCGCCCTCTCCCAGCTGTCGCGCGGCGTCGAGCAGCGGACCACGGCCGAGCCACGCCTCTCCGACCTGCGCGAGTCGGGCAGCATCGAGCAGGACGCAGACGTGGTGATCTTCCTCTACCGCGAGGGCGAGCAGAACCCGGACGCGGAGGTTGAGATGATCAAGGCGAAGGTCGCCAAGCATCGCAACGGCCCGATCGGCGACGTCTCGCTCCAGTTCCGGAAGTCGAACACACGCTTCTATCCGGTCGCCACGCAGGGTGACGTCGCCGCGTACTGAGCGCGCGCGCCGGGCGCTCATCGGTGGCATCGGTCTGGTTCTCATCGTGTGGCTCATGGTGACGAAGCCCTTCTGACTCCGGTCACCCGACCGACCGACCTGGCGGGTCGGTATCGGACACTGACGGACCGATATCGACCTCCGAGGTCGACATCGGTCAATCCAAGGGCCGTTTCACGCCC
>JBBRWZ010000044.1:0-19717 GCA_038248895.1 Candidatus Limnocylindria bacterium
GTGCACGAGCATCGTAGCCGACGGCGCAACTCACCATAGAATGCACGTGTCCGCACGGAAAACGCCAGCCGAATGTTTTACGTCCATCGCGGCGAGGTGCCGCACAAGCGCCACACCCAATTCCGTCAGCCGGATGGCACGCTCTACGCGGAGGAGCTGTTCGGCGTCGAGGGCTTCAGCGGCCGCGCGAGCCTCCTTTACCACCACACGCCGCCGACCCAGACGCACCAGATCGAAAAGGTGCGCGACATCGCCATCGAGCGCAGCGAGGACGAGACCCACGGCCCGCATCGGCATCGGCTGGTGAACACGAAGGACCTCGAGCCGCGTGGCGACGGGCTCACCGGCCGGGTGCCGCTGTTCTACAACGGCGACGTCACGTTTGGCGTTGTTCTGCCGGCCGAACCGATGGAGCGGTACTACCGCAACGGCGAGGCGGACGAGATGTACTTCGTCCACACCGGGACCGGCACGCTCGAGACGATCTTCGGACCGATTGACTACGGACCCGGCGACTACCTCGTCATCCCCATCGGCACCACGTTCCGGCTCCGTCCCGACGAGGGCGTCGCGCAGCGCATGCTCTGGGTCGAGTCACCCTCGAGCATCGTGCCCCCGAAGCGCTACCGCAACGATTTCGGGCAGCTGCTCGAGCATTCGCCGTACTGCGAGCGCGACATCCGGCCGCCGGCCGAGATGGCGCCGATCATCGAGGACGGCGACTTCGTCATCGAGGTCAAGACGCGCGGCCGGATCACCGCCTACCACTACCGGCACCATCCGTTCGACCTCGTCGGCTGGGACGGGCACCTGTGGCCGTTCGCGTTCAACATCGGTGACTTCGAGCCGATCACCGGGCGCGTCCACCAGCCGCCGCCCGTCCACCTGACGTTCCAGCCGCGGAACTACGTCATCTGCAGCTTCGTGCCGCGCAAGTTCGACTACCACCCGCTCTCGATTCCCGCGCCGTACAACCACAGCAACATCAACAGCGACGAGGTCATCTACTACGTCGCGGGCAACTTCATGTCGCGCCGCGGGGTCGACATCAGCTCGTTCACGATTCATCCCGCCGGGATCCCGCACGGGCCGCATCCGGGCAGCGTCGAGGCGAGCATCGGCAAGGAGGCCACCGAGGAGCTGGCGGTGATGATCGACACCTTCCACCCGCTGCACCTGACGCGGCAGGCCAGCGAGCTCGAGGACGATCGCTACGCCTATTCCTGGATGCCGCCCGAGGACGGTGACGAGCATGCCCGGGAGCTGTCCGAACGCGGTCCCGAAGCGTTTCCCGACTGAGCCGATGTCCGCAGGAGCCCCATGACCGAGCCGACCGCCGTCCCCGTCAACCTGTTCGAGAACGAACGCGAGCTGATCGTCGTGGCACCGATGCCCGGTGTCGCGCCAGAGGACATCTCGATCGACGTGACCGAGGGCGGCTCGCTGACGTTGCGGGCCGCCCAGCACGGCGAGGGCCAGGAACGGATCAGCTACCTGCGCCGCGAGTGGTCCTACGGGCCGTACGAGCGGACCATCGAGCTGCCCTGTGCCGTCGATGCGCTGCGCGCCAACGTCACGTTCGGGAACGGGGTCCTCTCCGTCACCTTCCCGAAGGCGGATGCCACCGCCGCGGGACACGTCACGCTCGCGCACAGCGGCCACGCGCGCGGAGTGGTCATCGGTCACGCCGGGACGCGCGGCGGCGCGGACGACGACCCCACACCAGGTGACGGCAGTCGCGCCACCACCCTCGCGTGATCCTCTACTTCCTGCGACACGGGAGGGCAGCCGAGGCACGCGACGGCGACGATGCGGCGCGCGAGCTGACGGCCCGCGGCGTCGCCCAGCTGCACGCCGCCGCTCCGCTCTGGCGCCGTCTCAACTGCCGACCGGACGTGGTCATCAGCTCGCCGCTGCCCCGCGCGGTCCGGACCGCGGAGCTCTTCTGCGAGGCGCTCGGCGGCGAGCCACGCGTGGATGACCGGCTGCGCCCCGGCGCACGCTGGCCGGAGATGGGCCGTGCGATGGCGGCGTACCCCGACGCGCGCCGCGTCCTCTTCGTCGGGCATGAGCCCGACCTGTCGACGGCCATCGCCGAGCTGAGCGGGGCGTCATCGGTCCGCATGCGCAAAGCGGCATTGGCGTGTCTCGAGTTCTATGGCGTGCCCGAGCCCGGCACCGGGGAGGTGGCGTGGCTCGTCGACCCGGACCTGTACGTTGCGACGTGAGCCGCGCCGTGGAGGAGGCGCCGCGTGTCCTCCGGGTCGCCGCCTACGTCGTCTGCGAGGATCTCGAGCGGCGTGTCCTGGTGTGCCGCATCGCGCCGGGTGCGACGAGGAGCATGGATGGCCACTGGACGTTGCCAGGCGGCGGGATCGACCATGGGGAGCACCCCCGCGACGCGGCGCTGCGCGAGCTCACCGAGGAGACGGGCCTGGAAGGCGAGCTGCTCGGCCTGCTCGACGTCGACTCCTCCGCCACGACCTTCTCGGGGCAGGACGAGTCGCGGCCGGTCGCCTTCCACACCATCCGGATCATCTACCGCGCGCGCGTCATCGGTGGGACCCTGCGGCCCGAGGTTGGTGGCACCACCGACCTGTGTCGCTGGCTGAGCCGCGACGAGCTCGGCAGGGTGCCGGTGGTCGACCTCGTCGGCTCGGCGCTGCGGGCCGTAGACTGAGCCGATGGCCGACGTTCAGCTGCATACGCTCCTCCTCTGCGACTACGCGCTCACGGCGCAGGACGGCAAGCTCGGCGCGATGGGGATCTTCAGCCAGATCAACGTGTCGCGCCTGCCCGCCGTCCACGGTCGCTGCTTCGTGGTGGCGATCATGGAGGCGGACGCGGGCCGTCACGAGCTGAGCCTCCAGCTCATCTCGCCGAGCGGAGCGCCGACCCTCCAGCGCCCGCCGCAGTTTCAGATCGAGGTGCCGCCGAACGCCACCACGGCGAACATCGTGGCCGACCTCCAGGGCCTGGAGATCAAGGAGATCGGCCGGCACCGGTTCGAGCTGCGCGAGGGCGACCGCGTCCTGGGCAGCACTCCGTTCACCGTCAACCTCGTGATGCGCACGCAGCAGGCCGCGCAGGCGTAGCGGACCTCACGCCGCCGCGACCGGCGGCGTTGCATCGGTATGCAGATCGAACACCCCGAGCTCGAACGAGCCTTCTCTGCCGCCGATCCCGCCTACGACGGCCGCTTCGTCGCCGCGGTGCGGACCACCGGGATCTACTGCCGCCCGTCGTGCCGCGCCCGCAAGCCGCTGCCGCGCAACGTCACCTACCTGGCCGATGCCGCCGCTGCCCGCGCGGCGGGCTACCGCGCCTGCCTGCGCTGCCAGCCCGATGCGGCACGTCGCGTGACGACCCGCCGCCTGGCGACGCCCGTTGGCATCATGGTCGCCGGCGTCACCGATGAGGCGGTCGTGCTCCTCGACTTCGCCGCGCGGCCGATGTTCGACGCCCAGCTCGCCGCCGTGCGGCGCCGCATCGGGCCCACCGAGGACGGCACGGCCCCGCTCCTCGACCGCCTCGCGGAGCAGCTCGATGAATATTTCGCCGGCACGCGGCGCGGTTTCGAGCTCCCGCTCGACATGCCGGGCAGCGCATTCCAGGAGCGGGTGTGGGAAGCGCTGCGAGGGATCTCGTACGGCGCGACCATCAGCTACCGCCAGCTCGCCGAGCGGGTCGGCGTGGCGCCCGGCGGCTACCGCGCCGTCGGACGAGCGAACGGTTCCAACCGCGTGGCGGTGATCGTGCCCTGCCACCGCGTCGTGGCCGCGGGCGGCGGGCTCGGCGGCTACGGCGGTGGGCTCGCAGCCAAGCGTTGGCTGCTCGACCGGGAGGCGAGCAGCGGCGCGGCGGTGGCGTGAGTCGTCAGGCAACGACACGTGCGAACCACGTGACCGTGAGCGCTCGATATTTCGGACGTTTCCAGGGGGAGCGCCGCTTTGCGAGCGGTCTGGTCGATATTTCGAACGGTGGCGGGCACTAGGCGCGTCGGCATGCGTGGTTCCCGCTCAGCGGTGCGCGATATATCGATCAAACCGCTCGGCCCGAGGGGTTGCGGCGCAGATTGTTCGATATTTCGGTCAGGCGGCGATCATCGCGGCCGCGGCTCGCGGCCGAGCGCCGACCGGTGGACGTGGAGGCGGGGGTACGCCGCAGCGGTGGCGTGAGTCGTCAACTGCCGTCCGTGGTCGCGTTAGCGGGAAGCGACGCGTTCGAACCACGCGCCGTGAGCGTGGAATACACCGCGGGTCGTCTGCGACCTCGGCTAACGCTCGTACTGCCGCCATATGACGAGTCGCGCAGCCGCCGCCACGACAGGCTGCACCACCTCGCTGAGCCACGCGGTCACTCGCGCGGCTTGAAGTCGGTCCCCAGGGCGTGATAGCCGCCGTCGACGTGGATCATCTCCCCGGTGGTCATCGACGCCATCGGACTGAGCAGGAAGGCGCACATCTCGCCAACCGGCGTGGCATCGGTCATGGACCAGGCGAGCGGGGCGCGGGCGTCCCAGGTGCCGCTCATGGCGTCGAAGCCGGGGATGCTCTTGCCGGCCATGGTGCGGATCGGTCCGGCGGAGACGGTGTTGACGCGGACGTTGTGCTGCCCCAGGTCGCGCGCCAGGTAGCGGGTGATCGACTCGAGACCCGACTTCGCGACGCCCATCCAGTCGTAGATCGGCCAGGCGAAGCGCGCGTCGAAGGTGAGGCTGACGACGGACGCGCCGCCATCGGCACCGGCGACCTTGAGCGGCTCGAGCATGCCGGCGGCCAGGGCCTTGAGCGAATAGGCCGATGTCTGGAACGCGGTGGCAACGCTCTCCCACGGCGTGGTGAGGAAGTTGCCGCCGAGCGCGTCCTGCGGCGCATACCCGATGGAGTGCATGACGCCGTCGACGCGTCCCCAGCGCTTCATCACCTCGTCGGCGACGGCGGCGATGTCCTCGGCGTTGTTGACGTCCATCTGCATCACGTCGGGCGTCGTGGGCAGCCGCCGCGCCACCTTCACGGTGAGACGAACGCCCCTGCCGACGTTCGTCAGCAGCAGTTCGGCTCCCTGCTCCTGCGCCACCCGCGCGATTGCGAAGCCCATGCTGTCATCGGTCAGGACCCCGGTGACCAGGAGCTTCTTGCCCTCGAGCAGCACGCGCATTCGTCCTCGTAGCGGTTGGCTTGGCGGACCGATTGTAGACGCTGGCACGCATGGACCGATGCTCAGCAGTTGCCACAGAAGAGCCCGAGGCTGTCCAGCGGCACCTCGCCACCGTCCGGTCCGACAGCCACGATCGTCGAGCGGAAATCGAGCGGCTCGGCATCCGGGAGTGGACGCCGCTCGGCGTGCCAGCCCTCCGGCAGCTCGACCGCGGCCTCGACAAGGGGCACGTTCACGCCGCAGCTCTGTTCGCGGGGCAGGCCCGTCGCCGGATCGACGCAGGTGCCACCGATATCGATGCCCGCCGCTGTCCACCCGCCGAGCGTCGATCCCGCGCTGAAGCCACGCAGGAGCGATGTCTCGCCGCTCGCAATCGAGATGAGCCGCGCTTCGCACGTCGAGAAGCAGTCGAGCACGGCGATACGCTTGCCGTCCGCGCTGAGGGCGATGGTCGCCTGGCGCTGGATACGCGCCGCCAGCACGATCCCGTCGCGCATCGCGACCCGTGGACGGGGCGCGGCGACCGGGGTCGGCGCGCTGCCATCGGTCTGGATCGAGGCGACCGCGAGGCCGTTGTTGTCGCCGATGAGGTAGTAGATCGTCCTGCCATCCGCGCTCATGATCGCGTCCGGCACGTCGCCGGGGATGGCCGGCAGCAGCCACGTGATGCCGCTGGCGGCGTCGACGAGCGTGAATGTGGTACTGGCGGCACCGCCGGCCGCCACGAGCACGAGCCCCGACGCCGGGCCGCGGACGAAGGGCGGGCCGAAGCCGGCGCCGAACGCTTCACGGGGCAGATCAAACGTCGCGGTGACGGTTCCGTCGAGGCGACCGATGCGAAGCTGCGCGCTGTCGTCCTGCGACGTCGCATCGGCCCATCCGAAGCGCCACCATGTCCCTTCGTCGACGGTGATGGGCGGGCCGGCGGGCTCGTGCGAGATCCCCCCGCTCGCCGCGGGCGATGCGTCGGAAGGCTCGGGGGCATCCACGGGTGATGGTCGCGTCAGCATGATGGCGACGCCGACGATCACCGCCACCACCACGACGCCGAGCAGCGCCCACGCAACGGTCGGGTCGTACGTCCGTCGCGCCGGACGGCGCGGCTCATGCGTCATCTCACCCCCTCCATGGAACCGATGCCGCATCATGCGGTCGCGCCCGTGCCATGGTCAATCCCGGTCCATCCGATCTGCTGGCGTAGGCGCGGGGCGGTACGCTCTGTCGACGATGATGATCCACCTGACGGACTACGAGGTCCCGGCGGCAGGCGACGGTGTCCCTGTCCTGCCCGAGGCGCTCGGTGGCGTGGCGGCCGCCGAACGCAAGACCCTGCTCGCCGGCATCTTCAAGCCGGAGCGCATGCCCGGCACCATGGAGCGCCTGTCGACGCTGGTCGAAGATATCGACGTCAGCTTCGCGGACCTTCTCGTGCTGCTCGACAACACCCGCCGCTCCCGGCGCTTCGTGGCCATCGACGAGGCAACCGCGATCCTGGACCGATACCTCCCCGCCACGGCGGTGGCCGGCACCCACGATTGGGACGTCGCCCGCCTCCTCGAGCCGTACGGCGATGGCACGTACCACGGGAAGCTATTGAAGCGGACGCGGAAGCAGCTGCGCAGCGTCTCCAGCCGGGAGGCGCTGATGACCCCCTTCCTCTTCCGCCGCACGTGGTGAGACGAACGCAATGAGCCGCCGTTCAGGACGCCGCGGTCGCGCCTACCAGCCGCTGCCGCCCGCGCGGTCCGGCAATGGGGCCCGGATCCTGGTGATCGTGGTCCTGCTCGCGCTCGTCATCGGCTTCGTGGTGCTCGGCATGGCCGGCGCCGCCAGCCCGTCGAGCTGAGCGTCACAGCGTCTTGGTGAGCACACCCTGGATATGCCAGAGGAGGCGCCACGCCTCCGGCGCGGCCGCGGCCAGGTCGATCCCCTTTGGCTCGACGTGGTCGAAGTGCCGGAACTCGGTCAGGTGTGCACGCGAGTCGACCTCGACCGCCAGGGCACGAGACTCGACGTAGGGGACATACACGTCCGACACGTCGTGCATCAGAAACGTCTCGGCGCGGACGTCTGCCAGGTGGCCGGCCGGGGTGAGCGCCCGCAGCGTGCGCTGGGCGTCGACTGGCAGCGTCGCCACGGCACGCTCGGCGCCAGCCAGGTCCGGGATAGCCGCGTCCGACGCTGTTGACGCCGAGGATGAGCAGCACCGCTCAATGCGGATGCTCCGCGGAGGCGGAGGGTGGCAGCCAGAGATCGGCGAGGTCATCGGTCCCATCCGCGTCGGTACGCCAGGCGAGCGTGTCGCGCCGTGGTGCGGGGCTGAGCCACTCGAGCGGACGAGGGCCGGCGTCGAGGATGCTCGGGATGAGCGCCGCCGTCTGGATGGCGACCCGCGACGGCGGCCAGGCAATCGCCAGCAGCGCCACCCCCAGCGCGGCGATGAGGACGCGATTGACGCGGCGGCGCATCGCTGCATGCTAGCGAGCGGAAATGCCAACCTCCTCTAGGTTCCGTCTCGCGTCCCCATCCTGGGCGCCGGGAGCGGGAGCGTCGATGTCGACCTCCTGCGCGAGCTGGAGCCGCAGCCGCTCCAGCACGTTCCACTCGTCGGCGCTCAGCGTCGTGGCATCCAGGCGAGCTCGAAATCGGTCCAGGTGTGGCGCGATATCCTCGCCACGATCGCGTTCTCGCCGCAGGCGGACGAGCGCATCCTCGAGGCGCTGCGATTCGCCGCTCCAGGTCAGGTAGGCGCGGCTGAAGGCGAGCTGCCGGGCGATCGCCGCGCGGGCGCGATGCGCCGCCTCAGATGGGCCGAGGATCGCGACGTTCGTCGCGTAACTGAACACCTCCATCCCGTCGGAGACCATGCGGTCCGGCTCACCGCGCACGACGCTCCCCAGCAGGTGCTCCGCGGCGAACGCCATGGTCCGCAGCGGCCAGGAACGGAGGCCGGTCAGCGTCCGGCGCTCGAAGCGCCCCACGTCCGCCTCGTCGAGCGCGGTGACGATCGCATTGGTCACGCTCGTGTCGTCGGCACCACGTCGCATCACCACCGGGATCGGCAGCATCTCCTTCTTCTGTCGAATGCGGCTGACGACGAGGAGCGGGGCGATGAGCACCATCATGAGGACCGCTAGGCCGAGCGACGCGATCGCCGGGTATGACACCGGGATATGGGACAGCCACCGGGTCGCCGATGCGTCGCCGTCGAAGCCGGCCAGCTCCGCGAGGCCGGCAACCACCGGCGGGGCGAGCACGACGGCCGCCGCGAGGCCCCACGCCTGGTACCAGGCGAGGTCGAAATTGCGGTCGACGAGACCGATCTGCTCCGCCACCCAGCCCGCGGAAAGCGGCGCCGCGAAGCCGACCGCCACGACCAGCCAGGCGGCCGAGATGAGGCCCATGATGGAGAGGATCTGTCCCTTGTTGCCCGGCACGTGGCCGAAGAACAGCGACGTGGCCCAGCCGAGCGCGAATGACGCCGAGCGGCTCAGCGCCTGGTAAGCGACGAAGAGGACGATCGGCAGGAACGGCACGCTCGGCGAGTGAGCAAGGGCCGTGCCGACGCCGCGCCCGGAGGGGCCGCGCCCGGATGCGTCAGTCGATCCGCAGCGGCCGGACCGTCATGACCTCGTCGACCCGGCCCTCCCACTCGTCCCGTGGCGCATCGCAGAACAGCTCGATCTCGTTGCCGTCGGGATCGGCGGTGTAGACCGAGTGCGTGACGCCGTGGTCGACGGCGCCGCGCAGCATGCCCCGCTCGCGCAGCAGGTCGTGCGCGCGCCGCAGCTCCGCATCGTCGGCAAGGCGGATGGCGACGTGGTAGAGCCCCACCGCATTGGGAGCGGCACCCGGAGCGCTGTCGCCGACACGGAGCAGCGCCAGGTCGTGGTGGTTCTCGCCGGTGGCGGTGAGAAAGATCATGACGTTCGACATCTGCGACGAGACGCCGAACCCCAGCAGGTCACGGTAGAAGGCAAGCGCGCGATCCAGGTCGCGGACCTTGAGGACGACGTGGCCGATTCCCTGCGGGTGGAGCATGGCCCGATGCTACTCGCTGCGGCGGGCTCCGCTCGGCTGACGGTGCCGGGGGTGGAGGCTCAGGGGAGGCCGAGCTTGATGCGACACGCGGGCCACGGCTGGTAGCCGCGCCGGGCGCGCAGGCGTTCCGCCACCGTGATCTGCTCGGCGCGCGTCGCCTGGTGCGGATAGTCGGCGAACGCGCCACCGCCGTAGCCATGCCACGTCGGATAGCTGAACTGGATGCCGCCGTAGTAACCGTTCCCGGTATTTGCCGCCCAGTTACCGCTCGACTCGCACTGGGCGAGCCGATCCCACACCGTGTCGCCGGGGTAGGTGACAACCGGGGTCGCGGGCGGAGGCGTGGGCCGCGGTGTGGGGATGGCGTGCAGGTCGGCCTGCATCGCGACGGTGGGGCGGGACGGATTCGCCGACGGCACGGAGAGGTTCTCCGCGCCGTGCGAGGTCGCTGCCAGGATCAGGGTCTCGGCGGCGGTGGCCGCCCGACCGGCGTCACCGCGGCTGAGGTTGGTGCGCGGCACGTTCGCGGCCGCGTCGAGCAGCCGGTTCACCTCCGGCGCGACCGGCGTGGTGCCGCGCACCGACAGCGGCGCGAGCAGCGCGATACCGATGATGCTCAAGGCGCTGAGGGCGGCGACTCGCCGCAGGAGCTCCGGCAATAGAATCCTCGACACTGCGATCTGTTCGCTGCGACTCCGGTCGTTCGGGCAGTCGCGACCGTATCGACGCACGCTGGCGCGATGCGTGCGATGGGCGCAGCGAAGCGAAACCGTACCATCGGGCATCGGGCCTGTCGAGCGTCGGCACCCGACTCGCCCGGAATGCACTGCAGAGCGGAGGTCGCATGCCACGCAGGAAGAAGGAGCCGGAACGGCGCCGTGGGGCGGTGGTCGTCCGCGGTCAGGAGCACGCTCGCGAGCGCCGGACGGAGGACCAGGAGCTGCTGCGCTCGCACGACCCGTGGCCCGGGTTTAGGGAGACGGACACGTGGCGCGCGCTGCGCATCCTCGGGGAGTTCGTCGAGGGCTTCGACGCGCTCGCCGAGGTGGGTCCGGCGATCACCATCTTCGGATCCGCGCGCGTCGGCCGTCGGAATCGCTACTACGGCGCGGCGCGCCAGCTCGCGGCCAAGCTCGGCGGGCTCGGCTACGCCATCATCACCGGTGGTGGTCCCGGCATCATGGAGGCGGCGAACCACGGCGCTCGCGATGCCGGCGCGCTCTCCATCGGCTGCAACATCGAGCTCCCGTTCGAGCAGGGGCTCAACGAGTACGTCGACCTCGGCATGGAGTTCCGGTACTTCTTCGCGCGCAAGACGATGTTCGTCAAGTACGCGAACGGGTTCGTCATCTTCCCGGGCGGGTTCGGCACGCTCGACGAGCTCTTCGAGTCGCTGACCCTCATCCAGACCGGCAAGGTCGAGCACTTCCCGGTCGTGCTCTACGGTCGAGACTACTGGGGCGGCCTGCTGGAGTGGATTCGCAAGAAGCCGCTCTACGAGGCCAAGGTTTCGCTCGAGGATCTCCGGCTGCTCACGCTCACCGACGACGTCGACGAAGCCTGTGAGGCGATCAGCCGGCACCGCCCGGAGCAGAAGCAGAAGGAAGCCGCGGCGCAGGAGGCCACCGCCAGGGCGCAGGGGGCCGCCGAGGCGGGGCGCGGCGCAGGGGGCGACGCGGGCTGAGCGGGCCCGCCGTCGGTTGCGGAACGCCCCGTGCAGGGAACGTGGCCATGAGCCTCGAAGCGACCAGCGACCTGTGGTGGAAGAACGCGATCGTCTATTGCGTCGACACCGCCTCCTTCCTGGATGCCAACGGCGACGGGGTCGGCGATCTCGACGGATTGACCCAGCGCATCGACTACCTCGCCGGCCTGGGGGTCACGTGCCTGTGGCTGATGCCCTTCTACCCGTCCCCCGAGCGGGACTTCGGCTACGACGTTGCGGATTACTTCGGCGTGGCCGACAAGTACGGGTCTCCCGGGGACGTGGTGGAGCTCATCCGCACCGCCCGTGAGCGCGGCATCCGTGTCATTGCCGACCTGGTGGTGAACCACACGTCCATCGATCACCCATGGTTCCAGGCGGCGCGGCGCGGCGACCCCCGCTACCGCGACTTCTACGTCTGGTCGAAGACCAAGCCGCCGAACGCGGACGACGGCGTGGTCTTTCCCGGCAAACAGAAGGGTATCTGGAGCTACGACCGGGCGGCGCGCGCGTGGTACATGCACCGCTTCTTCGACTTCCAGCCGGACCTCAACATCAACAACCCGGTCGTGCGTGACGAGATCCAGAAGGTCATCGGCTACTGGCTCGAGGTCGGCCTCTCCGGCTTTCGCGTCGACGCAGTGCCCTTCGTGATCGAGCAGATCGACCCCAACCACCCGGCGGTGAAGGACCCGCACGACTACCTGCGCGACATGGGCGACTTCATGGTGCGGCGACGCGGCGACGCGATGTTCCTCGCCGAGGCCAACGAGCCCATCGACAAGCTGGCTAGCTACTTCGGCGAGCGCGGCAACGAGATGGACATGCTCTTCAGCTTCGTCACCAACCAGGCGCTCTACCTCTCGTTCGTGCGTGGCACCGCGGAGCCGGTCGTCACGGCCCTCGAGTCGCTGCCGGCGATCCCGTCGCAGTCGCAGTGGGCCAACTTCATCAAGAACCACGACGAGGCGTCGCTCGACAAGCTGACCGACGCGGAGCGTCACGAGGTGTTCGCCGCATTTGCGCCCAAGGCATCGATGCGCCTCTACGACCGTGGCATCCGGCGCCGCTTCCCGAGCATGGTGAATGGCGACCGTCGCCGGATGGAGCTCGCCTACAGCCTCCTCTTCAGCCTCCCCGGCACGCCCGTCCTCTTCTACGGCGAGGAGATCGGACTCGGTGACGACCAGTCGGCACCCGATCGCGCGGCGGTGCGGCTGCCGATGCAGTGGAGTGGCGAGCACGCAGGCGGCTTCTCCACCGCCGACGAGGCGTCCATGCCGCGACGGCCGCTGCGCGATGGGCCGTTCGGCTATCGCGCCGTGAATGTGGAGCAGCAACGCCACGACCCGCATTCGTTCCTCAATTGGATGGAGCGGGTGATCCGCACCCGCAAGGAGTGGCCCGAGTTCGGGTGGGGCACGTGGCGCGTGCTCGGCGCGCGCAACGACGCGGTTCTCGCCACCGTCGCGACGTGGGATGGTGGGAGCGTGCTCGCGCTCCATAACTTCTCCGCCGCACCGGCCTCTGCATCGGTCCGGGTGCCGGACGTCGCGCGCGTCGGACGGTGGCGCACGATCCTTGGACCGGAGGACGGCGAAACCGCCGACGTGGGCCGCAGCGGGCAGCTCTCGATCACGCTCGAGCCGTATGGCTACCGCTGGCTCGGCTGCCGCTCGGGCGTCTGAGCCTGACTCAGGGCCACGCGGCCGCGAGTGCCAGGGCGGCCTGGTGGTCGCCACCATCCCACTCAAGGGCGGCATCTACGTCGCCGAGACGGCCGAGGACGACATCTGGGTCCTCGACTTCTCCGGACGCGCGGCGTAGCGCATCCCGACCGATGCGGAGTAGTGGGTCGTCGCTCGAAGGTGGCGGGCCCGACCGGATTCGAACCGGCGATCTCCAGCGTGACAGGCTGGCATGTTTGGCCACTACACCACGGGCCCACGGGTGACGGTGGCGGAGTATAGCAGAGCCCTCGACGAGGATCAGTGGCCGGCGCCGGTGCCTCGGATGATGTCCCACAGGACCAGGCCGAAGGCCGCCAGCGTCAGACCGATGCCCGCCGTCGCGAGCCCGTAGACGGTCGCGTTCGCGGGCTCGCGGACGAGCGAGGCGACGGCTGCGCCGAGGCTCCCCAGCAGCGACGCCATGATGCCCGCCACGATGATCGCGCCCGCGGGGCGCGCCCATACCGCACCCGCTCGCAGCGCGAGCAGCAGCCCCAGCAGGATCGCGCCACCCAGCAGGAGGCCATAGCCGAGCGCGGTGGTCGCACCGCCGACCGCCGCCGCGTCGGCGTCGATGCCGGTACCAGCGAGCTGCGCCAGCAGCCAGTCGGGCGCGTCCATCCCCAGCAGGACGGCGGAGATGCCCGTCACCACGGCGACGACCACGGCGAGGACGAGGACCGCCAGGGAGCGCCGGGGGAAGAGGCGCGGCGGCATGCTGCCGGGGCGCGCGACGTCAGCCCGCTGCGTCGGGTCGCGGGACGCGGACGAGGATGATGGTGGATGCGGCGAAGAGGATCGCCGTCACCAGCAGCGCGAATGCCAGCAGCCGATCTCCGCCGCCGCCCGTCATCACCAGCAGGATGGCTCCGACGCACAGCGCCGTCGTGAGCGCGCCGAGGCCGATGGCGGCGCGGCGCGCGCCGCGAATGTCGAGGAACACCGCCGTCGCGGCCCCGACGATGAGCATCGAGAGGAGGAGGAGCGCGATCCCACCGACGACCTGGCCGGTTCCGAGCTGGCCGACATTGGGCGGCACCGGATCGGTGTACTGCGAGCCGAGCGTGAGCCCGTTCACGACGATCGCCACCGCGGTGATGAGCAGCGCGACGCCGCCGATCCCGATCGCGAGCGTGGCGACGCTCGGCACCTCGCCCAGGTGCGGCGGAGCGAGGGTATGCGAGCGGTGACGTGTCGCGACGGAGCGCGATGCGGCGCGGACGACGCGCGGCGCCGGCTTCGACGCCTTCTTCGAGGTGACCATTGGTGGCGGATTGTAGCGGACGCGGCCGCGCGCGCTCAGCGGCCCTATACTCGCGACGCATGCCCTGGGAACCCCCAGCCGTCCCTCGCGACGACCGCCGTGCGCGCATCGGCCAATGGGTCACCTTCGCCGTCGCGGCGGTGCTCGTCGCGCTCCTCGCCTACCTCGCCTACGCGAGCTTCGTCGGCTCAGGGCAGCTCACTGCCGCGCCCACGCCCTCGAGGCGCGGCGGCACGCCCACCGACCGCGGCCTCGCCTCCGAGGCGATCAACTACGACCAGACCACGGATGCGACGCTCGCGGCCTACCCGAACCATGCCGACTGTCCGTCGCAGGGAGCGCCGGCTGGCGATGCCATCCGTACCACGGATGGGGTGGGGCTCGCCGGTTGGTACGTGCCCGCGGTCAGCGATATCGGTCCGCACGGCCACACCGTGGTCCTCGTCCACGGCTGGGGCAGCAACAAGAGCGACCTGCTGGACCTCATCGACGTGCTTGCACCGACGTACAACGTGGTCGCCTTCGACCTCCGTCGACACGGGCAGAGCGTGAGCGGGCTGCCGACCACGCAGGGCGTCACGGAGCGCCGCGACCTCGAGGCCATGGTCGACTGGCTGGCCGCCGCCAAGGGGCCTTCGCACATCGCGGTGCTGGGCGTCTCGATGGGTGGTGCGGCCTCCCTGGCCGCCGCCGCGGGGGACGAGCGCATCGCGGCGGTGATCCTCGACTCGACCCACCCCACACTCCAGGCGGCGGTGCAGGCGCGCCTCGAGCTGGCGTCCTACCCACTCGCGGTCCCCGCGTCGTGGGGCATTCTCCTCGGTGGCCTGCTCCGCACGGGGATCGACATGACGAGCGTCGACCCCGACCGGACCATCCGCCTGCTCGGCGATCGACCGGTGCTCATCCTGGTCGGCGGTGCCGACCGCAGCATCGGTCCCGAGCCCGGCGAGCGGCTGCTGGCCGCGGCTCGTGCTGGAAACGTGGAGGCGCGCCTCGAGACGTGCGACGCGGCGGGCCATGCGCAGCTCGTGGAGCGGTGCCCGGATGCATACGCGTCGTGGGTGCTAGGCTTCCTTGACTCCGCGCTCGGGGTATAGAGCGCCGGGACACCCGACCACCGACCCTGTCGCCGCGCGCCATTCGGCTGCGCCGCGAGTCAGCAGCAGGAGTCCGCATGACCGACCACCAGACCGATGCCGACGCGCGCTTCGCGCGCACCGTCGAGCGTTGGTTCCGCGATCGCCTGGCCCTCGAGCCGGTGCTGGCCACCTACCTGGGCGTGCACGAGCACGACGACCGGCTCCCCGGATCGTCGCGCGACCACGTGGAGGCGCTGGTCGACTATCACCGCGCGGCGATCATCGAGATGGAGCGGTTCGATGCCGACGAGCTGTCCCACGATCACGCCATCGACCGTGACCTCGCCATCCACCAGTCGCGACTCGCGCTCCACGAGCTCAGCGCGCGCCGCACCTGGGAGCGGCGGAGCGGCGCCGCGGAAGAGATCGGCGAGGCGCTCTTTCCGCTGATCAGCCGCGACTTCGCGCCGCTGCCCGAGCGCCTCGCGTCGATTGCCGCGCGCCTCGAGGCGGCGCCGCGCCTCATCGGGGAGGCACAGGCTCGCGTCACCGACCCGGTTGGGCTGTGGGCGGAGATCGACCTGGAGAGCGGGGAGGCGCTTCCCGGCTTCCTCGACACCCTCGTGGCGGTCGCGGCCAGCGAGGGCGGCGACGAAGCTCTCACCGACCGAATCCGCGATGCGGCGACGGCGACGCTGGCCGCCCTCGAGCGTCACGCGGCGTGGCTGCGCGACGATGCGCTCCCCCGCGCCACGGCGGACTGGAAGGCCGGCGCCGAGCAGTTCGAGGAGATCGTGCGGCTCCGCGAGCTCGAGGCGGATGGTGACGCGATCCTCGCGGTCGGCGAGGAGATGCTGGCCGAGGCGACCGCGGCGCGCGACGCGCTCTGCGCCGAGATCGATCCGACTGCGACCGCGGCCGAGGTGGCCGACCTCGTGAAGGACGATCATGCCGAAACGTTCGTGGAGGCGCTGGACGAGTACCGATCCACCATCGAAGCGGCGCGCCGGTTCGTCGTGGAACATGACGTTGCCACGATGCCCGAGCACGACCACCTCAACGTGGTCGAGACGCCCTCGTTCCTGCGCCATCTCATTCCGTTCGCTGCCTATTACGAGCCGGCGAAGTTCGATCGTGACCCGGTCGGCACGTACATTGTCACGCCGCCGTCGACGCCGGAGATGATGCGCGAGCACAGCCGCGCCGGCATCGGCAACACGAGCGTTCACGAGGCGTACCCGGGGCACCACCTCCAGCTCGCCGCCGCAATCGAGAACCCCAGCCTGGTGCGCCTCTTCTCGGGTGCACCGGAGTTCGCCGAGGGGTGGGCCTTCTACTGCGAGCGAATGATGAAGGAGCTCGGCTTCGACGACACGCCCACCGGCTGGTACATCGTCCAGACCGATGCCATCTGGCGCGCCTGCCGGATCCTGCTCGACGTCCGGCTGCATCGCGGCGACATCGGCTTCGACGAAGCGGTCGACTTCCTCCAGCAGCGCACCGGCTTCGAGCGGCCGGCGGCGCTGGCCGAGGTGAAGCGCTACACCTCCACGCCCGCCTACCAGCTGTCGTACCTGTTCGGTCGCCACATGATCGAGCGACTGCGTCGCGACGTGGAGCGGCAGCAGGGTTCGTCGTTCACGCTCAAGGGCTTCCACGACACGCTCCTCTACGGCGGAACGATGCCGGTCAGCCACGCCCGTCGCCTCTTCGAGCGCCGGGACGCGTGACGCACCTCCGCTGGAGGCGGCGTCTCGGGGCACTTGGCCTGGTCGGGATCATCGGTCTGGCCGGGTGCGGGCTGGATCCCCGCCCCACGGCGGGGCCGTGTCCCACGGCGGCGCCCACCGCCGCCGACGCCGCCGGAGTCCTCGCCGACGCCGCGACGGCGACGGTGCGGACCAACAAGGGCTCGTTCGTCATCACCCTCGACGCCTCGAGCGCGCCGATCGCGACCGCGAGCCTCGTGCTCTTGGCGCGGTGCGGCTTCTACGACCAGATCAGCTTCCATCGCGTCCTCGCCGGCTTCGTGATCCAGGCCGGGGATCCCCAGACGCGCTCGAATCATGAGGACTTCGGCGGCCTCGGGTCAGGGGGGCCTGGATATCGCTACGAGGTCGAGTTCCCGCGCGCCGACCAGCCCTACGCTCCGTACACGGTGGCGATGGCGAATGCGATCCACTATCCGCAGGGCTCGTGCACCCCGACGAACGGCCAGGACACGAACGGCAGCCAGTTCTTTGTCACCCTCGCCGATCTCTCCCGCCGGCTCTGCCCGCTCTACTCGGTCGTCGGGACCGTCACGTCGGGGACAGAGGTGGTGAACGCCATCGCGGCGCTGCCGGTGAATGATCCGCAGAGCGGTGTGCCGCTCGACCCGGCGATCATCGAAGGCATCGACATCGGTGCAGCGAGTGGTGAAGGTGAGGGATCCGCCGCCCCCTCGTAAAGGAATCTTCACGCACGCAACCATTGACCCCAAGTGAACGGATGGTCTATCCTGATGGCGCTGTTCGCACAGCGATTCACAACTGGTCGCAAGGCCATGGGTAGGTTTGGGTAAGGGTAGTGCGGGAAACCGTGCGTGAAAGATGCCCTTGCGATTAGCGAATCCGGCAGCACTTGAGGGCCCCCGCTTCGGCGGGGGCCCTCGCTTGCATCATGGATTGCTACCGACCTAGGGCAGGAACTCGTCGAGTGGGCTTGCGGAGCACGCCGCTCCGAGGCAGGGGAGGCCGTAGAGGTCCTCGATCGTGCGCAGGACGGAGTAGTGGTCGTGGTAGCTGGATGACGTGATGCCGCCCAGGCCGGCCCGCGCCACGACCGTGTACACGCGGCCTCCGCCATTCGTACTGGTGCTGCCCTCGTCGAACGAGACGATGAGCAGTGTCCGCGCCCAGTCGGCGGACGTCGTCACCTGCGGAATGAAGTCGCGCAGGAAGGCGTCTGCCGTGGCGAGCGAGCAATCGTGCCCGTCGTTGCACATGTTCGGCGTGACGAAGCTCACATTGTAGGAGTTTCGGAAGCCAGCCAGCGGCACGATGTTCGAGCACATCTGAGCGTCGCCGGTGACGGATGTGAAGCTCATGGGGGGGTTGTGTTTGCGGACGTATGTACCGCCGACGCCCCAGCCATCTATGACGCCCGCATACGAGGATCCCGTGTGGCAGCCGGCGGTCGCGGGGTAGTTCTGCTGCCACGCACGCCATGACAGCCCGGCGGCACGGAGTTGCGTCGAGAGGTTGGCGGCGCCCAGGTTGTGGATTGCATCGTCCGTCACGCCGTGCGTCGATCCGCTCCACACGGCGAGATAGTTCGGCAGGCTGGGGTGCGCGACGCCATAGAAGTTTTCCGCGAGACCGTACCGTGCAGCCAGATCGGTCAGATATGGCATTGAGCTTGGCGTGACGCCCGTCGCCTCCTCGTTCTCCAGCCAAACGATCACGACACGGTTGATGCCGGTGGCACTCGGCGTGGGCGTCGGTGTCGGGCTCGGCGTGGGTGTCGGCGTCGGGCTCGGCGTGGGTGTCGGCGTCGGGCTCGGCGTGGGTGTCGCTGTCGGGCTCGGCGTGGCTGTCGGTGTCGGGTCAGCCTGGGCCGGGCCCGTGACCGTGAAGATGATCCCGACCGCCAATTCCGCCGAGGTGGAGATGATGTGCTCGCCCACGGCGGCACCGATGGGGACGACGACGGATTCGCTGAAGGTGCCGTTGCCGCGAACGCGGTAATCCGGCATCCCGGTCGTGTCTCCGTCGAAGGTCAAACTTGCGCGCTCATGGGCGCGGAAGCCGCTACCGGTGACGATCACCGTATCTCCGGGGGCCGCCTGGCTCGGATTGGCGGCGAGCAGTGGATCGGTGCCCGACGGGCTCGCCGCCCGTGTCGGGGCGAGCAGGACGAGAAGGGCAACGGTCGCGATTGTCCCGATCCGGGCCCCGGCGCGCGCCTCGGCCAGTACCCCGCGATGCCGGTCCGGCTGCGATTGCCACTGGTTCCCAGAGCGTCCGCGCCATCGAGCGGCGCGGATCGTCCACCGGTTGGGGCGGGAGTCGAGCCAGGTCGTATCGAGCCAAATGGCATGAAACACGATGGCCGAAAGAAGGGTTACGGCCAAGAGAGTGGGCACGGTCATGGTTGTCGCCTGCTGGTCGCGGTTTGCTGGGCCTTGGCTCCATCGTACGCCGTCGGCCAGCGCCATGCCCGGTGCCATGCAGATGCGCTACGATCAGGCGGCTCGTCGCGCGCCGGTAGCTCAGCGGATAGAGCGTCGGCCTCCGGAGCCGAAGGTCGCAGGTTCGAATCCTGTCCGGCGCGCCAACACAAGGAGCCTACGGTCTAGCGGAGCACAAAACGAGGCGAAATCCGGTCCCTCGTTGACGGCTCCCGAAGTACGCACTATGCTGCTAGACCTTAGGCCCCGGACCCCTCGGGGCCAGCATGGAGGGATAGCTCCAATGGCCGCTAGAACCGCTACCGCGACCCGCTCAACGGCCGCCGATCCCGAGCTCGGCTCGACGTCTCCGCCGATCTCCGGCCGTCTCCTGGACTCCTATGCGCGCTCGATCCGGACGAGCCGCTCCGACGCGACCGTCGACCGTGTCTACATCCCCGCCGTCGAGGAGCTCGCGAAGTACCTCGAGCGGATCGGCCACTCCGGCCGCGTCGGCGCCATCCGGCGCGAGCACGTCGAGGCGTTCCTGCTCGATCTCCGCGAGCGTCCAGGGCGCAAGGGCCA
>JBBRWZ010000045.1:0-19044 GCA_038248895.1 Candidatus Limnocylindria bacterium
ACGGCCGCGATCTGGGTGCCCAGGATCACGGGCGGCCCGAAAACAGTTATAGGGTCGGATGGAGCGTGAAGTGGTTGGTGGGCGACACTGGACTCGAACCAGTGACCTCTTGCATGTCAAGCAAGTGCTCTAACCAGCTGAGCTAGCCGCCCGTCGAGGGGCCCGATTCTACCAGCCCCCGATCCGGGGTGCGACGCCTCGAATGGGACATCACACCGATGAAAGCACGGTCGACGCGGGCACGCGCCGTACGATGAGAGCCATGGTGAAAGCGGCGCGAGTTCCCCTCCGACCGATGGCGATGACCAATGACGAACGCGCGGACGCGCTCGCGGCGTTCGGGGCCGTGATGGAGCGACGGCGATCGGTCCGCGACTTCGCCACCACGCCGGTCCCGCGCGAGCTCATCGTCGAAGCGATCCGCATCGCCGGCCTCGCCCCGAGCGGCGCGCACCAGCAACCGTGGACGTTCGTCCTCATCGGTGACGAGCCGGAGCTGCGGCGACGCATCCGCGCGGCGGCCGAGGCGGAGGAGCGGGAAGGCTACGAGCACCGCATGGCGCCTGAATGGCTGGCCGCGCTGGAACCCCTCGGCACGGACTGGCGCAAGCCACACCTGACCGATGCGCCGTGGCTCATCGTCGTCTTCGCCCAGCCGTACGGCCTCGCGACCGTGGACGGCGAGGAGCGGAAGGTGAAGCACTACTACGTCCAGGAATCGGTCGGGATCGCCGTGGGCATGCTGCTCGCCGCGCTCACGAGCGCCGGGCTCGCGACCCTCACCCACACCCCGAGCCCCATGCGCTTCCTCGCCGAGATCCTCGGCCGGCCGCCGAACGAGCGCGCGTACGTGGTCATCCCGGTGGGACTGCCCGCCGACGGCGCCACTGTCCCGGATCTCCCGCGCAAACACCTCGGCGAAACGCTGGTCGCGTTTCCCGCGTCGGAGTGAAGCCAGGCAGATCTCCGGCGCCGGAGCCCATATGGCGGCGCGGTTGCCGAGCTGATGCGGACCGGATCGCCCCGCTCATCCCCTGCAGCCCCTCCTCGTCCTGCTCGCTTCTTCGCGACTGCAACCAACTCGGGCGATCGGCGGCGCGTGACGATCAGCGCAATGGCGCCGAGAGGAAGATTGCCAGCGCGAGGAGGGCGAAGGCGCGACCAACCGTCCATGCGCCGAGGCGATCGTGGCGGAGGATCCCGAAGCAACCGCACTCACCGCGTCGTCCGCCGGCCCAAGCAATCGCTGCGAAGCTCGCGACCGTGGCGAGAAGCGCGGCGGCGGCGAGAAGGCCGAATGGGCGTGTGGACGGCATCGCGACGAGCGTCCCGGTCGCCAGTTCCCCGGCTGGCAGAAGCTTCGCCAGGACCGTGGCCGGCAGCGCCGCGATGCCGTAGGTCTGTATGAGGACTCTCGAGAACTCATCGGGCGCGGCCAGTTTGGCCACCCCTGACACAGCGAGATATGCCGCCAGCCCCAGAGCGAGCGCGATCGGCATCGCCGGCCTCATTCGCCCCGTAGGCTGGCAGCGGGAGCCGCACGGAAGGCGATGATCGTCGGCCCCACTGCCGCCGCCATACTGAGAACGATTGCCGCAACAAATGCCAGCAGTCCGCTGCTCAGCATCAATCCGGCCGCTGACCCTGATGCAAGACCGAGGCTCACCGTCCCGCCTGCGGCGACGACACCACCGATGCTGCCTATGGCAAAGGCCTGCGCCAACAAGTACCGGACGATAGCCGAGGCGGGCCAGCCCAACGCCCGCAGCGCGGCCAGCTCAACCTGCCGCTCCAGATAGTTGAGGGTGACCGTCTGCCCTATGCCGAGGATAGCCACGGCCGAAACGAGGCCACCGATGAGCCAATGAAACGGCTGGACCCTTAGCGAGAGATAGACACCCAGAACGGTGGCGTCGAGCGTCGCGGCGAACGCGCCTGACGCCAACGCGACGCCGCCGATCAAGAGCGCCGCAAGTCCTGAGGCGATCACCCCAAGGACCAGCTCGCTGCGGCGGGCGGTGAGGAGATCGCCGACAGCCAGATGGAGTACGGAAACTGCACGGATGGAAGTACGCGGTGGTTTACCGCCGATAACCTCCAATGGCCCTCCACGACCCGCCAGCAGGGCGGGGAGAAGCCCGGCGCCGAGGGCGAGACTGACGGCTAACGGAAGCACTCCGAGCACTTGGCCCCACGTCAGGCCCACCCCGACCGCCCTGGCCAGCGGCAGCGCGATTCCCATGCTGATCGCACCGGAGACGATACCCAAAGCCAGCATCTCGACCTCGACCACGGCACCGACACGCCACGCAGGCCAGCCAAGGGCCCGGAGAACGCCGAACTCCCTGCGCCGGCGGCGTACGGCGACGTACGCCGTCTGGCCAATCAGAATCGCAGCCGCCACGAGCACGATCGTGAAGATCACGAGATCCTGCAGCCGCAGCGCTTCCACGAATTGGACGGCGACTCCCTTCACGGCCCAGCCTTCCTCGACGGTGGCGGCAGCACGACCGAACGAGCCGGATGGCAGATCGACGCGGATCTGCCGAGGGGAGGACCCGGCCACGATGTCAACCTGCAGCCCCGTAGCAGTCTCGATGTCGGCCGCAATTCGAGCGAGTTTGGCCTGCGACGCTGGGCTCGGCTGGTCAACCCCCTCGACCTTGACACGGATGGCGCTTATGAAGGCTGCCCCAGCGGCATCCTCAAAGCGTGCTTGGTCGGCAAGATACGCTGCCCCTGGGAGGGTGGTGAGCACAAGGGGTGGGGTGTTCACGTACCCAGCCATGTTGCGCGTGGCACCCAGCACGCCGCCGTCGGGCATCCTGACCTCCGGCGCCGTGTACGTCTCCAAGCGGTATCCAGCCAAGGGATCAAAGCCGGGCAGACATCCAGGATCGAATGTGCCGACCAATGACCAGCGCGGAAAGAGCTCATCCCGGCGGAGCTGTCGGTGCGCGTCGATGCCTCGGAACCACGTGTCCTGCGCCTCCGGCGGGACTTCCGCCTTCGAGCCAGGCCCGACCACGACGGCGCTCTGGAACACAGTGAGGTCGGGCGCTTGTGCTTCGACTGCCAGATGGTCGTCCCCGACCGACCGATACGTCACGTCGCCGGCGGTCCACAGGGACGAGGCGTTGTACAGCGATTCTCCGGCTCCCAGCCGCTCAAGGTAGGCGCGGTACGCATCTCCTGGTGTGCGCGTGACCACGCCGGCCCGATGCCACGCCGCAGTCCCGTCCGGCAGGCCTGAGCCCCCATCCTCCAGTGCCACCGGTTCGAGCTTCAGCCACTCACGCTCAAGCATCACGTCCTCGGCGAGGTAACTCCGGCTGCTCGCCAAGATGGGGATTGTGGCTGCCGGCGGGATTCCCACCTTTGCCACCTGATCTTCGTCGTTCAGATAGCGGCCACTCTGCACGCAACCGTCGAGTGCGAGTAAGGCGGACTCGGCTGCGGGGTCGATGCCGGCGACCACCACGGGTTGCGGCCAATCGGCCATCCACCCGCCGGGCGCTACTTCCTGCTGGGCAGGGGGTGCGCCACCGAAACAGGGAATACTTGCGCCACCACCCGGCGCCCTTGGATCCGGCAAGTCGTCGCAGGCGATCCGATGCTGGCCCACCACGAGAATGTGCTGCACTGCCCCATTTGACGATTGTTCGGTTTGAACGACTCCCTCCGGCGCGTAGAGGACCTGCTGCCAATCCCCTGCCGGATAGACAGATCCCGCCTCTGCATCGCTCGCGATCGCGCGAACCCGCAGCAGTTGCAATTCAGCGTGCGGATCAGCCACGTCCGCCGGGGCAAGTGAAAACGCTGTCTGCCACTCGGTGAACCCGACGACGGCAATCGGAGCGGCGACAGCGACACCGGCAGTGGCGCGCACGGAATTCAGCTGCTCGGGGGTAATGCCACCGTTCAGGCCGGACAGGAAGTTTGGCCGAATGAGCCCGGCACGCTGCTCAAGTTCGGATAGCGAGGCGGCGGGTCGAACGAGAATTTGGTATGGGGCATACCAAGCCCGCCCAACGTCACCGCTAAGGACAGCTTGTGTCGTCCGAGACGCCGCCGTCAGGAGCACGAAGCCGACAGACGCTGTCACCAGCCCGGCGACCGCGAGCCCGGTGGCCAACCGCCTAGCGAACAGGCTCCGGAGCGCGAAACCGATCATAATCGACGGCTCTCGGCCGGGGCCGCGCAACCGGTCGCGACGGCACTATTCGAGCTCATGCAGTTCCACGCCGGTGGCCATGGTGAGCCGCTGATCGCTTACGAGCCGACCGCCAGACAGCTTGAGCACGCGATCGGCGTAGCTCGCTACTGCAGGGTCATGCGTGACCACGACGATCGTCAGGTCCCGACTGTCGCGCAATTCCGTCAGGAGGGTCATCAGCTCCTCGGTGGTCGCCAGATCGAGGTTGCCGGTTGGTTCATCGGCGATCAGCAGCGGTCGAGCACCTAGGAGGGCGCGAGCCACCGCTACCCGCTGCCGCTCGCCGGCCGACAGCCGGGCAGGCGGAAAGGCGACGCGCCCGGTGAGGCCGACTGCGGCCAACAGGTCGGCAGCTTCCGGCTCGAGGACGCGCCGCGGATGCCAGGGGAGCCCTGCAACGACGACATTCTCCAGGGCCGACAAACCTGGAAGCAGGTGCGGTTCCTGAAAGACGAGACCGATGGTGCGCGCGCGGAAGGCAGTCCGTTTGCGCTCCGAAAGATCACCAATCGCGATGCCCATGACCTGGAGAGCACCATGCGAGGGTCGGTCGAGGGCGGCGATGATGTTGAGCAGCGTCGTCTTACCGGAACCCGATGGTCCCGTGATCGCAGTCAGCTGGCCCCGAGCCAGATCAAGCGTCACTCCGTCCAGGGCCACCACGTCATCTGTCGGCCCGCGATAGACCCTCCCTACGTTGTCGAGTCTCACTGCGGGTGTAGCATCCGTCAGGTTCAGCCGCTCAAGCATCGGCAGCCTTGATCAGCTCTGGCGCAAGCCGGGCCACCGGTCGCCCGACGATCTCGGCCTGGTGGTCCAACAGGCCCGCCAGCCAGCGCAGCTCGACCTCCAGACGACGAATCTCGATGCCCAGCGCCTCCCGACGGAACCCGTCCGTAGACGTCTGCTGTTGCAGAGATCGAAGCGCGCGCAGCGTTGCGGTCCGCTGTGCGCTGATCGTCTCAACCAGCTCGCCCCACTGCCCCCGGATCACCAGACGACCGACGGCGAGCCGCACGACGACCTCCTCAGCCGGACCGTTGTCAAACAACCAGCTGCGACCCATGGACCTCCCGCTATCGGTCAGTGATCGAACTTGCCGGTCGGGTCGTCCCACCTGAGCCACGCGCCTGACCCTCACCAGGCCATCCCGTTGCATGCGCCCGAGCGTCAGATACACCTGGCTATGACGGGTCACCCACAACGGTCCAAGCTCCCCCTCGAGCGTGACATACAGCTCATAGCCATGGGCCGGACCGCGGAGAAGGAGAGCTGCCAAGGCGCCCTGGAGGCTCATTGCTCTCTGCCGGCTGTCGCGGCTGCCACGAGCAATCGGCCCAGCTCCGGGCCCAGCTCGCGGTCGACGACCCGACCATCCCGGACAAGGAATGCCATCGGGGTTGCAAGAGCGCCGAAGCCCGAGCGGAGCTCTCCGCTGGTGTCGACTATCCAGCTTGCGTCGAAATCAGAGTCCGCCTCGAGCGAATCCACGTCCGCCTTGCTGGGAGTCACCATGTGGAGGTTGGACCGACTGACTTCCGCCGCCTCCAGATTGAGATTGGCGACAAGCTCTTGGCATGCCTGACAGCTGCTGCTCGCGAATACCCATAGCGAAGCTGCATCGAGCGCGATCCTGGCTTGATCCCCGAATCGGCTCTCCAGAGCCTCGTGCGGCACGTCCTCGCCGATCGCCAGGCCGAAGGTCGGCATAGCGACGCCACTCGATTCGAGCCGATTCAGCCGCGACAGCGCACCAATGACGAGGGCGAGTGCAAGGACGGCGACTGCTAGCGCGCTGCTCGCGATCACCGCGAGCAAGACCTCGTTCATGCCTGGCTCCGAATGCAAGCTAGTTCCTTAGTGACTATACCTTGGATTGCGGGGTTTGGCGGCGCGGACGACGGAGTCTCAGGCGTACGCTCATCGATTAAGCCAACGCGGCTCTCTCGGTGGCGCAAACGGGAGCCACGGACGTATAGCCTGCGTGAAGCAGTCAGGCACTCCCGGTCGGCGCGGTGCGTCACATGGCCGTCATGACGGAGTAACACCATGGGCCGCATGAGTCGATTCGCCATCCAACGTCCCCCGCTCCCCCATCTCCTGGCCGGCGCGGGCGCCGGGCTGGTGGGCATCCTGGTGATGTTCGTCATCCAGCTCGCGCTGCGCACCATCGCCGGCACGCCGACGGTCGCGGAGCTGATGGGCGACCGGATCGCTCCGCTCATCCCCTACGGCCCGTTCCTCTTCCTGCTCGGCTTCTTCGGCGGCTACAACCAGTTCAAGCAGCTCGGCATCGCCGCCGCGTTCGCCGGCCAGGCGCTCGCCGGCGTGCTCGGCGGGGTCGTCCTCGCGTCGGTCGCGCACAACGAACCGGGTGCGGCCGAGCGCGGTGGCCGCCCCGGCCCGCGCACGATTCGCATCGTGGCGGGCATGGCCGCCGCGGTCTGGCTGCTCATGACTCTCCTCCTGCTGCCGAACTTGGGGACTTCGTACATCGGCCTGCCGCCCGGCACGGCGACCTTCGCGACCATGCTCAGCCTGGCGGTCGGCCTCGCCGCGTATGCGGCGACATCGGTCCTGGCATACGGCTGGTTGCTTCCGGCGCCGGCGCGCGCCACGGTCGCAAGCGACGTCGACGCATCGGTCCCGATCAATCTCGGTCGCCGGCGGCTCCTCGTTGGCGGCGCCGGCATCGTCGCGGCGGTGGCCGCCGGCGGACTCCTCCGCCAGTTGGCGGACAAGACGACATTCAGCTACGACGGGACGCAGTACAGCGGCCCGAACCTCGATCCGATCACCCCGAACGACCGCTTCTACTCGGTGACGAAGAACGTCGTCGACCCGCGCGTGCGCGCCGACGCGTGGCGCCTCGATGTCACCGGGCACGTCGACCGCTCGATGACGTACGACCTGCCGCAGGTCGAGGCCCTCGCATCGGTCGACCAGGAAACGACCCTCATGTGCATCAGCAATCCCATCGCGTGGGGCCTGATGAGCAACGCCGTCTGGACCGGGGTGCCGATGGCGGCGCTGCTGGACGCGGCCGGGGTCCAGGACGGCGCCGAAGAGGTGCTCCTGCATGGGGCAGATGGCTACACCGACACCTTCTCCATCGCTAAGGCGATGGACCCCACCACGCTCGTCGCCTACCGCATGAACGGCGAACCGCTGCCGCAGCGCCATGGCTTCCCGGCCCGGGTCATCGTGCCGGGGATGTACGGCGAGAAGAACGTGAAGTGGGTCACCTCGATCGAGGTCGTTGACCGCGACGCCAAGGGCTTCTACGAGTCGCAGGGCTGGGGCCCCGACTTCGAGATCCCGAATCGCTCACGGATTGACGCCGACCTCTCGCAGGCAATTCGCGTCGGAACGCCCTTCCTCCTGCATGGCATCGCCTTCGGCGGCAACCGCGGCGTGTCCGGCGTGGAGGTCTCGACCGATGGCACCCGCACCTGGCAGCCGGCGCGGATCACCTACGCCGGGACCGATCTGACCTGGTCGTTCTGGGAGTACGACTGGACGCCAGCGTCCGGCGGACGAGCGCAGATCGCCGTTCGAATGACCGATGGCCAGGGTGATCTCCAGACCGCCGACGAGCGCGGGACGGCGCCGCAGGGGGCCACCGGCTACCACCGCGTGACGGCCATGGTGTCCGCCTAGATGGCACGCACGCGCGTCATCGCACAGAGCGCACCGGTCAGCCTCTTCGAACGCTTCGACTGGGCGTATGCCCTCCTCCGCGAGCACCTCTTCCGCGACGACACGCGGCGCATCGAGGACGCGCTGTGGAGCGACGGCGCGGCGCCGCGCACGGTGGTCGAGCTGGGCTGCGGACCGGGCACGTACACGCGGCGGCTCAGCCGCCGTCATCCCGAGACGCAGCTGCTGGGCGTCGACAACGCGCCGCGCATGGTGGCGCGGGCACGGCGCGCCGCGATGGCCGACGGCGCCCCGTGCGCCTTCGAGATCGGTGACGCGTGCGACCTTCCGATCCCCGATCGCAGCGTCGACGCCGTCATCGCCTCGCGGCTGCTGATGGTGCTCCCCGATCCGGCCGACGCGGTGCGCGAGATGCACCGCATCCTCGCGGACGGCGGGCGGTGCTTCATCGCCGAGCCGCGGCCCTCGTTCCTCAGCCGCCTGCCGATGCTCGCGTTGCGCCTTTTGGCATGGCCCGATCCGGCGCCAGAACCCACGACACCCATCTGCGACGCGACGTTCGCCGCCATCCTGCGCTCCACGAGCTGGCGCATCGTCTCCACCTCCGCCGACGATCGGTATCGGTACGCGGTGTGCGAACGACCGGCGGCATGAGTCGGTCGCAAGCCGCGGCGCACGAGCGGCGCATCCTCGTCACCGGCGGCGCCGGGTTCATCGGCGGCGCGATGGTTGAGCGTCTCGTGTCCGACGGCGCCACGGTCACCATCTTCGACGACCTCTCCACGGCCGAGCCGGACTGGGAGGCGCCGCTGGCGTCGCATCTCCGCTCCGGACGCGTTCGGTTCGTGCGCGGCGACGTCGCTGACCTCGACGCGGTGAGCGCGGTGATGCCCGGCCACGACGAGGTCGTCCATCTCGCGGCCAACACCGACATCCCCGGCGGCTTCGACGATCCCTCCCTCGATCTGCGCGGCTGCGTGCTGGGGACGTGGAACGTGGCCGAGGCGATGCGGCGGCACGGCGTCCGGCACATCCTCTTCGCGTCGAGCGGCGTCGTCTACGGCACGGCCGACCACCTCCCCACTGCCGAAGACGCCGGCAATCTTCGTCCCGCTTCGCACTACGCCGCCGCCAAGCTCGCCGGCGAGCAGCTGCTGAGCGGTTTCGCACACCTCTACGGCTGGCGGGCCTTCGCGTTCCGCTTCGGCAACACCATTGGCCCACGCTCGAACCACGGCGTCGTTCATGACTTCGTGGTGAAGCTGCTGCGGGACCCGTGGCGGCTGGAGGTACTCGGCGACGGGACGCAGGCCAAGCCCTACATTGCCGTCGACGACCTCGTCGATGGGGTCCTCCACGCGGCCATCCACGCGCCCGAGCAACCGATGACGGTGCTGAACGTCGCGACGCCGGGCACGCTCGACGTGCTGCGGGTCGCGGAGCTGGTCGCGGAGGCCACCGGCACAGATCGCGACGGGCTCGACATCACCTGCACCGGGGCGGTGCCCGGTGGCGGCGGCTGGGCCGGCGATACGCCACGCATCGACCTCGACGGGACGGCGCTGGCACGCCTCGGCTGGTCACCGCGCCGCGATGCCGAGGGTGCCGTACGCTGGGCCGCTGCCGGGATCGCCGCGCGCCTGGTGGGAACGGGCGCGCCCCTCGTCACCGCCATCGAACGCCGCCAGCCAGCGGCCGTGGCGCCGCGATGAGTACCGCCGCCGGGCGGATCACCTCGGGGCGACGCAGCGTGGCGGCCACGCGCAGCATGGCCGTGGCCGGGAGCGTGCCCTGGCTGGTGGTGCTCGTGGGGGCCGCGGCCGGATTCGTCTGGATCGTCGCCATGCTCTCCGCGCGCGGCGACGGCCTCGCGACGCAGGCCTTCGACCTGGCGTTCTTCCAGCAGGTGGTCTGGAACGCATCGCGCGGCGACGGGTTCGTCTCCAGCTTCTCCGGCGGCAGCTTCCTGGGCCTCCACTTCTCACCGCTGCTGGCGGTTCCGGCCGTGCTCGAGCTGGCGTGGCAGGACGCGCGTCTGCTCACGGTGCTGCACGCCATTGCCCTGGCGGCATCGGCACCCGCGGCGTTCCTCTTCCTGCGAGCGCTCCTGCGGCCGGCGCGCAGCGCCGCGTGGGTGGCCGCGGGCCTGGCCGCGGTCCTGCCGGTCTCGGCAGCGGTCCAGCAGGCGGCGCGCGCCGACTTCCACACCGATGCGCTGGCCCTGCCGCTGGCCCTGCTCGCCGGCTGGGCGGGGCTCGGTCGTCGGACCGGCGCCTTCATCGCGCTCGCCGTCCTGGCCCTCCTCGCGAAGGAGGACCAGGGGTTCACCGTGTTCGTCCTGGGCCTCGTCGTCGCGGCGCGTGCCCACGGACGACTATGGCGCGGCGGCGCACCGTGGCGCGGCGGCCGGCCGGTCCCCGGCACGCGGCTCGCCGGCGCCGCGCTGGCGGTCATTGGCGCCCTCTGGGTGCCGCTGACGTTCGGCGTCCTGATGCCGCTCCTGCGCGGCGATGCCCGACTCGAGACGGACTGGTACTACGCGTGGCTCACCGAAAACGGCGGGCCGCTGGCCCAGCTCCCCACCATCCGCGACGCGCTGCTCAACCCGGACGGCTGGATGGCTTTGGCCGGCATCATCCTCTCGCTGGCGCTGCTGCCGTTGCTCGCCGTGCGGTGGCTGCCCCTGCTGCTGCTGCCGGTGCTTGCCAATCTGCTCAGCGCCAACGGAGCGCAGCACGACATTCTCCTGCACTACACGCTCTTGCTCCTCTTCCCGGCCATCGCGTTCGCCGGCCTCGGTGGCCGGCACCTCATGGCGTGGGCTGCACGACGGACCCGCCGCCGATCGCCCGCGCCGGCCGGGCGGCGGCCGATCATCCTGCTGCTGGCGGTCCCGGCCTTGGTTGTCGCGGTCGTGGGCGGCAGCCTCCCGCCCGGCGCGAACGCGGTCAACTCGCTCTTCTCGAAGCCGGCGGCCCGTGCCGAGCTGCGCGCGATCGCGGCCAGCGTGCCGGCGGACGCGACCCTCGTCGTGGACGACATGCTCGCGGTGCCCCTTGCCTCGCGCGCCCATCTGCGACTCATCGCCACGTACGACGACACCGCGTACGTGCTCGTCGACCGCAGGGCGATCCTCCCCGGCTACGCGTCACGTGGCCGGCGCGAGCGGTTCATCGCCGACGTGACCTCGAGCCAGCGGCCGGTCCTCGCCGACGATGGCCGGTTCATCCTCTACGGTCCGGAGCCGTGAGCCTCTCGGTGGCCGCGGTGGTGCCGGTCCTTGACGAGGCCGAGGCCATCGGCCCGCTCGTCGGCGGGCTCCGCCGCGGGGGGGCATGCTGCGTTCTCGTGGTCGACGGCGGCTCGCGCGACGGCACCGCCGCCATCGCCGAGGCAGCCGGCGCGCGGGTCATCGACGAGCCGCGCCGTGGCTACGGCCGTGCCTGCCTGACCGGCGCCCAGGAGGCACTCCACGGGTCGTGCACGCATGACGCGGTTGCGTTCCTCGACGGTGACGGATCGTGCGATCCCGCCGACCTGACGGAACTCACCGCGGCGCTGCGCGGCGCCGACGCGGTGCTCGGCCGCCGCGCCGCGGCCGACGTGGAGCCGGGCGCCCTGCCGTGGCACGCGCGCCTCGGCAACCGACTGGTCGCGGCGCTGCTCACCGTGCGCAGCGGACGCCGGGTGCGTGACCTGCCACCGTTCAAGGTCCTCCGGCGCGCGGCGCTCGAGCGCCTCCTCCTCGATGACCCCGGCTATGGTTGGACGGTGCAACTCGTGGCGCGGCTGCTGATGGCACCCGACCTGCGGACGGTGGAGCGGCGGGCGCGCTTCCGACGCCGCGCCGGGGGGCGCAGCAAGGTTTCCGGCGATCTAAGTGCCTCGGCACGCGCCGGGATCGCGATGCTCGCCGGGGCGTGGCGCGAGACCCGCGCGCGACCGGCGTTCGTGCTCGTTGCCAAGGCACCCATCCCCGGGCAGGTCAAGACGCGCCTCGTGCCGTCGATCGGGGCGGATGCCGCGGCCGCGCTGTGGAGCGCGTCGCTCGGCGACACCGCCGCCGTGCTGCGCGAGGCGGCCCACACCACCCGCGGTGCGCTCATCGCGGTCGTACCGCGCGACGACCACGTGGACCCGGTCCGCGCGCGCATCGATCCCGGCTGGCGCGTCGTCGTGCAGCGTCGCGGCGGCCTCGCCGGCGCCATCGTCGACGGCATGGCTGCCGCCCTGCGGTCCCGCGCCGCGACATGTGTCGTCGTCAGCGGCGACAACCCGGACCTGCCGCCATCGCACCTCGTCGCCGCCGTCGATCGGCTCCACACCGCTCCTTCCGTGCTGGGTCCGACGCTGGACGGTGGCTACCACCTCATTGGCCTGCGGCTCGGCGCCGGCGCGCTCCGCAGTCGGGCCGGCGCGCGGCGCCTGCGCCGCCTCGAGCGGGCGCTGGCCCGGGTCCGGATGGGCGACCGATCGGCGATTGCGCGCACCGCCTCCGGGCTCGAGGCCCACGGCCTCCCGCCCGCCACGTCACCGACCTGGCCGGACCTCGACACCGCCGCCGACCTTGACGACCTCGCGCATCGCCTCGACGCCGCTCCGGCCGACGTCGCCCCGCGGACCCGCGCCTGGCTCGCCGAGCGCGCGGCGCCGGTGGCCTGACCGATGCCGATCGTGCTGCAGGGCACCGCCGCCGACTACGCACCCACCGTCCTCCTGCCCGGCGATCCGGGCCGGACACGGGCGATCGCCGACCTGCTGGACGATCCGCGGCAGGTCACGGAGCACCGCGGGATGCTGGGCTTCACCGGCTCGTACCACGGGACGCCGCTCTCCGTCCAGACCACCGGGATGGGGACGCCGTCGATGGCGATCATCGTGGAGGAGTTGCTCCAGCTCGGCTGCCGCCGCTTCGTTCGCGTCGGCACCTGCGGCGGAATCGCCCACGGCATGCGGACCGGCGATCTCGTGGTGGCGACCGCTGCTGCGCCGGTCGACGGTGCCACGCGTTCGCTGCTGGATGGCGATCCCTTCGCCCCGGTCGCGGACTTCGACCTGACCGCGAGGCTGGTGACGGCTTCTCGCGCGGCCGGCGCGAGCCCGCACATCGGTCCGGTGGCGACCGTCGACCTGCTGTACAACCCCGCCCCCGACTACCCCGAACGCTGGCGCGCGCGCGGCATCCTCGCCGTCGAGATGGAGGCGGCGGTGCTGTTCACGCTCGCCGGTCGCGCCGCCGCCGCCGGCGACGCGGTTGCGGCAGCGTGCCTCCTGACGGTGAGCGACGTCCTCGGCGGCGGGGCCACGACCGAGGAGACGTACCTGCCCCTCGACGAGCTCGAGGCCGCGACCGAACGCATGATCCGCATCGCACTCGACGGCGCCACGGCTTAGTCCCCCGTCCGGTTGCCGAACGCGACGGACTCGAGCACCATGAGCGCGATGTCCGCCTCGCGGCGACCGCCCGGCCCACGGCGGCGCAGATCGTCCACGACCCGCCGCGCGCTGTTCGCAACCCTCGCCGTGGTGATCGCGGTCGGCGGCTTCTCGGTGGGCGCCAACGCCTTCGGCATCGGCGACCGGCTCGACCGGCTCGTGGCGCGGGTCGGCGCCTTCGTCGATCCACCGCCGAGCCGGCCCGGCGTCGCCACCATCGTCGTGACCGAGCGGCCGTCGGCCACCGCCTCGCCCACGCCGCGTGCAGCCGAGTCGGCGTTCCCGCCTACCGGGCGCAGCAGTCCGACCGCCTCGCCAACGCCGGCCCGCGTTCCCGTCGACGTCACCGTCGCGCCCGACCCCACGGCCGTCTTCGCCTCGCAGGTCACCACCAAGGACTGTGCCGTGGCCGGGACGCAGATCGTGCTGAGCATCCTGGGCCTCGGCACGCCGTCGCCGGCCTTCCAGGCCGAGCTGCACGATCGCATCGGTGAGTGGGAGTCGTGGGAGGACAGCCACAACGGCGGCTGGGGTCCTTCCGCCGTCTCACTGGCACTCGCCGCCTACGGCGCGCCCGGCTACGAGGTGCGCGCCTACGACACCTACACCGATGCGCTGCGCGACTCGGCGATCGCCATCAGCGAGCTCCAGATGCCGGTCGTCATGTTCCCGTGGTGGGGGGCGCACACCTGGGTGATGAGCGGCTACCGGGCGGATGCGGACCCGACGCAGTTCGCGGACGCCACCATCGAAGGTGCATACATCCTCGATCCGTGGTATCCGCGCTCGTCGAGCATCTGGGGCCAATCCGATGTGCCCGGGAACTTCGAAGACCTTGCCGAGCTCGAGCGCAACTGGCCGGTGTACGGCGGGCCGCCGCCGTACGAGGCGATCGGTCCCGGCTGGACGCGTCCGGAGGGCACCTACCCCGGGCGCGACGACAAGTTCGTGGTCCTGATCCCCACCATCCCGCTCGCGTCCTGACGCTCAGGCCGGGGCGTCCCAGGCACGGAGCCGGATCGCCAGCGCGCCGACCAGCAGCAGCACCTTCGCCGCCTGGCCGATGGCGAACCCGGCCGGAACCGCGAGCACGCCAATCGCGTCGAGCAGCGCCAGCGTCGCCACCACGGTGATGCCGAGCCCGCTGAGTGACGCGACGACCTGCAGCAGCGTATGGCGCGTCGCGAAGATGGCGCGGCTGAGGAGGTGCGTGACGCTCTCGAACGGGATCGAGACCGCGAAGACGCCGAGCACCGCCGTGGTGCGTGTGACGTCCTCGGCGTCGAACGCGCCGCCGCCGAGGAAGATGCGGATCACGACCCCACCGACCAGCGCCAGCAGCACCGCGGCGGCGGTCGTGAAGACCGTCACGCTGACGAGGTTCGTGCCCAGCAGACGCAGGAAGCCGCGCCGGTCGCCACGCGCGTGGAGCGTCGAGAGGGAGGGGAACGCGGCGAGCGCGAACGCCACCCCGATGACGCTGACCGGCACGCTCCCGAAGTTGCGGGCGAAGCTGATGGTCGAGACGCTCCCCGCGGCGAGGCCGGTGGCGACCGCGGTGAAGAAGAGGAACGTGGTCGACTCCACCGGGTGCGACACCATCTTGGGCAGCATGAGGCGCACGAACTCGCGTACCGCCGGCATCCGGAACGACCGCCCGAGACCGATGCGGAACCGGCTGCGGCGCAGCCCGACGAGGCGGCTGCCGAGATGGAGGGCGGCACCGATGACGGCCCCCACCGCCGGCCCGAAGATCCCGAGCGACGGCGAGAGGAGCAGCGTGCCGAGGATGATCCCCGCGTTGTAGAGGAGTGGCGCGATCCCGTACCACGCGAAGCGCTGCTCGGCCAGGAGGATGTTGCCGAGTGTCAGCGACGCGGCGAAGAGGATCGGCGTGACGAGCATGACGCGGAAGAGTGACGCGTAGAGGGCGCGCTGCTCGCCGGCGAAGCCGGGCGCGATGAAGCTGCTGGTGGCGTCGGCGAAGATGAACATGACGACCGCCGCGATCCCCATGATGCCGATGGCACCGGAGAGGATCGTCCGTGCAAATCGATCGCCCTCCGATCCGTCGTCCTCGCCGCGCAGCGCCAGGAAGATCGGAATGAATGGCGCGGCCAGGCCGCTCTCGACGAGCACGTCGAGGAGCAGCTCGGGGAGGACGAAGGCGGCGTTGTAGGCATCGAGCTCGGTGCCGGCGCCGAACGTCTGGGCAAAGCTGCGGTCGCGGGCGAGGCCCGCCAGGTAGCTGCCGAAGGTGAGGACGGCGAGCAGGACCGCACTGCCCGGGAGGTAGCGGGCCACGAGGCGGCGGAGCGCGACGAGGGATGCGATGGCGCCGAGTCCACGAGGCTTCCGGGGCCCAGGCAGGACCCCGTCAGCGCGCGGTCAGTACTCCGTCGAGCGCAGCGGCGAGCCGAGGACGCGTCCGATCTCGGCGCGGAAGCGCTTGCCGGATGGGTGGCGCGCCAGCCAGTGCAGGTAATCGGGATCCGCCTCGGCCAGCTCCGCGATGGAGTGGCCGGCGTAATGGCCGAAGTCGAGGCGCGTGGTGTCGTGGCGCGGGCCCGGTCCCATCGGGGTGAGGCCGGGATCGACGGGGAACGCGGTGCGCTCGTCCTGGGTCTCCGCCACGAGTTGACCTCCGGTGCGTTGCCTCCGCTTGCCTGCCCGGCGGCCATGCTATCGCTCGCGGTGACTGCCTGCAACACGTTTTGCGCGCATTCAGGACCGATGTACCTCGGAACCGTCGACGAGCGTCACGAGCGCCCGGATCCTTCCCAGCCGCTCGTCGGCGGCGAGCAGCGTCTCGAGGTCGCAGGAGAGGACCGCGAGGTCGGCCCGGGCGCCGACGCGCAGGTGCCCCTCGTCGCGCGCCCCGATCCCCGCGGCAGGACCGATGGTGGCCGCCCGCAGGGCCGCGGCGAGCTCGATCCCCTCGTCGCTGCGCCAGCCGTCGCGACCGTCCGCGGCAGCGTGCCGTCGTACGGCGACATGGATGTTCAGCCATGGGTTCGCCGACTCGATCGGCGCGTCAGTGCCGAGCGCGAGGCGTGCCCCGGCGCGAGCCAGCGACCGGTAGGCATAGGCATGCGCCAGACGGCCGTCCCAGCAGCGCTCGGCGGTGTCACGATCGGAGGGAAGGTGGATCGGCTGGATGCTGGCCGTGACGTCGAGCGCCGCGAACCGGGCACCGTCGACGGGGCGGACCAGCTGGGCATGCTCGATCCGGTCGGGCGGTGTCACCGTCCGGCGTGGCGCGGCACGCTCGACCGCGTCGAGGGCGGTTGCCACCGCGCGGTCGCCGATGGCATGTGCCGCGATGCCGATGCCCGCCGGACGCGCGTCCGCGAGCATCGCGTCGAGCGCCGCCGCGTCGAGGCGCAGGATGCCGAGGTCGTCGGCCGCCGCATCGTCGCACGAGCGCGGGGCGAAGAGCGCCGCCGTGCCCGAGCCCAGCGTGCCGTCGACATAGACCTTGGCCCAGCCGACGCGCAGCGTCCGCGCGTCGAGGCGCGCGCCGGTGGCGAGGCCCCGAGCCGCGGCGGCCGGAATCGCCACGGCCGGCAGGTCCATCGTCAGGCGCAGCCGGCCGTCGATCGCGCTGCGATGCTCCCAGGCACGGCTGAAGCTCTCGCCCACGGCGGCGAGGGCGCCGATCCCCCGCCCCGCGTCGTAGTCGCCGGCATCGGTGGCGCCGGTGACGCCCCACGACAGCAGCTCGTCGACGGTCTCGGCCATGGCATCGGCCAGTGGCGGTCCCTCCAGGCGTCCCGCGGCGTTGACGAGCGGCAGCATCGCGCGCTCGCGGAGCACCCCGGTCGGCGACCCATCGGCATGACGCTCGACGCGACCACCCGGCGGATCCGCGGCCCGCGGCGCAATACCGGCAGCGGCCAGCGCCGCGGCGGATGCCCATGCCGAGTGCCCGTCGTGCGCGGTGAGAAGGACCGGGTGCCCGCCGCTCGCCGCCTCCAGTGGTGCCAGGTCGCCGCGCAGCATCGGCTCCGGCCAGCGACCACCGGTGACCCATGCTCCCGCCGGGAGGCGATCGACGGCCGCCGCCACCCGCCGGGCGATGGCAGCGAGACCCGTCACGCCATCGAGGTCGACTTCGCGGCGTGCACGCGCCATCGCGGTCAGGTGCAGGTGGAAGTCATGGATGCCCGGCACCACCGCACGTTCGCCAGCCTCGATGAGCCGGCTCCCCGGCGCCGCGGCGGCGAGGACGTCGCGGCGCGTGCCGACGCTCGTGACGCGTCCCTCGGCAATCCCGATCGCCTCCGCCACGAGCAGACGGGGGGCAGCCGCCGAGACGACCACAGAGCCGCTCACCACCAGCGTCGCGCGGGGCGTCGTCATCGGCCCATGCGTGGTGTCTTGATGAAGCCGCGTGCCGGGGTGCCGAACGCGATGCGCAGCAACGCCGCCGGGACGACGAGCAGCCAGTGTGAGAGGAACAGCGCGCCACGCAGCGAGCGCCCCAGCAGGGCGAAGCCGCGCACGCCGTGCGCCGACAGCCCGGCGGCGGCGAGCAGGAACGTGCCGAGCCCGTAGCCGACGAACAGCGAGACGGGCACGGTCCAATCGGCGCGGATCGGCAGCGGGATCGTCGCCAGGCTGGCGATGATGGCCGTCACGAACAGCGGCGGCAGGAAGAACTCGGCCGCGAACGAGACGAAGTCCAGCTTGCGCGCCACGGGCAGCGAGCCGCCCATGAGGCGCGGCCCCAGCTCCATGAAGCGCCGCATGCTCCCCTCCGCCCACCGCAGGCGCTGGTGCCACAGGTCCGTCACCTGCTCCACGGCTTCCTCGCGGACGATGACCTCCGGCGCCAGCGCCACGTGACAGCCGATGACGCCCAAGCGGGTCGACAGGTCGAGGTCCTCGGTGAGCGCCTCCGAGGACCAGCCGCCGGCCGCTTCGATCGCGGCGCGGCGCACGAACATGCCGTTGCCGCGCAGCTCGGCGGTGCCGTTCGTCGCCCAGCGGCCGCATTGGCTGGCCATGTCCATCAGCTGCTCCTCGTCCTGGGCCGCGGTGAGCCACGACGTCGCTGCGTTCGACGCGCGGCGCTGGACCTGGAGCGCCGCCGCATCCGCATCGCGCGCCCAGGCCGCCACGGCACCCGCCAGGAATGCCGGACCGATGCGCGCGTCGGCATCGACGGCCACCACGACCTCGCCGCGGAGGCTCGCCTGGGCGAAGGCCAGCACCGCGCCCTTCGTGGCGGGTCCGGTGGCCGGCTCGCGCCGCAGGACGATGACCGCGACGGCCCCCGGTGCCGCGGCGCGGTCCCGCGCGATGGCGGCGGTGGCGTCAGTCGACCCGTCGTCGACCACCACGAGGTCGAAGCGCGGCCCAGCCGCGTCGTGGTACCGCTGCGCGCGGAGGTCGTCGATGATTGCCCCGATCACCGGTGCCTCGTCACGGGCCGCGACGACGACGCTGATCCAGGGCAGCTCGCCGGCCGCCGGTGCGGCGTCCCCCGGGCGTGCGCCGCCGTCGGGGCGGGCAGCAAGGGCGCGGTGCATGGTGCGGCCGCCGCGCCAGCCGAGGTAGGCGACGTAGACCATGGAGAGCGCGATCGCGAGCTGCAGCAGGCGCGCGACGAGGACGCTCGCCACGGCGAGCGCGGCGAGAATGGCCGATGCGACGAGGAGCGCGAGGGCGAGGAGCCTAGTCCTCATCGCTCGCCACCGGGGGCGTGCGCCGACGCCGCCGGTGGCCGC
>JBBRWZ010000046.1:0-18376 GCA_038248895.1 Candidatus Limnocylindria bacterium
GGCGCGTCAGGCGGCTGCGCGCGGCGCTGGCGATGAATGCCCGGGGCCACGCGTGCGCGAGGGCGCTGCGGATCTACCCCGTAACGCTGCAGCCCGACACCTTCCGAGCCGGGACGCGCTGGCGCGCGACCCGGCTCGAGGCCATCGACGCGTGGTGAGCCCGCTCAGCGGCTGAAGATTCGCTCCAACGCCGTGATGGAGGCGATGTAGGGTCGGCTCACGGCATAGATCCCGTGCTCCTCGACAGAGCGCTGGCCCTGGTAGTAGGCGGCGAGAATACGGGCGCGGTCGCCGTGATACCGGTCCCAGTAGTGGCGGAGCAGCCGCACCCCGGCATCGATGTTCTGGTAGCGGCTTTGCTCGTCGACAGGACGGTGGAGCATCGCACTGGCGACCCAGTCGACCGTATCGGGCATGAGCTGCATCACGCCGACCGCTCCGACGCGGCTCGTCATGTCCTGCTGCCAGCCGGACTCCTGCCAGGCCACCGCCTGGGCGAAGGCGACGGGGACGCCGTGCCGGGCGGCAGCGGCCTCGATCGACGCCCCCACCTCGGCGCGCGCTGCGACGAGCACTGCCATCGACGCCGGCATGGGAGGGGCCGGTGCCGAGGCCGACTGTGCGGCGGGGAGGCTCGGCGTGGATGCGCCGGGAATCGTGAGGTGTGTGCCGGTGCGGACCAACGACGGGTTGGCCATGCCGTTGGCTCGCACGATGGCGGCCACCGTGGTGCCGTAGCGCCGAGCGATCCAGGTGAGATTCTCACCGGATGCGACGACATGCGTGGTTGTGGCGACGGCCGGCTGCGTGGCGGGTGCAGCCGCGGGTGCGGCCGTGGTATCGGGCTGGCCGGGAATCGTGAGCCGATCGCCGGCACGGATGAACGATGGGTTGGTGATGCCGTTGGCAGCGGCGAGCGCGTGGACAGTGGTCCCGTAGCGCCGCGCAATGCGGGTGAGGTGCTCGCCGGCGACCACGACGTGGACGCGGCTGCCCGCCGCCGGAGCGGCTGTCGGCGCTGCGGCCGTCGCGACCGGGGCACTGGCTGCCGCCGCGGGCTCCAACGCCAGGTGCTGCCCGACGTAGATGCGATTCGGGTTGTCGATCCGATTGATGGCGGCCAGCTCGGCGGTGGTGAGGCCATGCGCGAGCGCAATGCCCGACAGGGTGTCGCCGGAGGCGACGATGACGTCATCGGTTGCGAAGACGCTCGAGGTGGCGGTCGTCATCGCAAGCACCGTGCTCGCGAGGCCGCCGGCCAGGAGGGAGATCGATCGGGTACGCATCGGGGCTCCAAGCGGTGCTTGTGACGCGCCGCCCCGCTCGGGGAGGGCGGCGTCCGGATGGTTCCGGCTGCCCGACCGCGGCGGTGCCTCGCTCGAGCGATCGCCAATCTAGGCGGGTGGATCGGTAGTGCAAGGTACGAAGCGGTGCGGTCCGTGGTACTTCGGTACCGGTGTGGCCGCTCTGCGCCGCCATGGGCCGAACCGCGCTCCGGAAGCCGCCGATGCTATACTGCGTGACGTCCCTGGTGACTCCCGGCGGTTCGCCGTGCGCCCATGGATGAGCCACGCATCACACACGCCTGCCGGATCGGGTGATCGCGGTGCCGTCGTGAGACGGTCGACCGCCCGAGTCGAAGGTGGGCGGACGAACAACCGGAGGTTCTCACCCCATGGCTGCCACGACCATGAAGCAGCTGCTCGAAGCGGGCGTCCACTTCGGGCATCAGACCCGGCGCTGGAATCCGAAGATGCGCGAGTACATCTTCGCGGAGCGCAACGGGATCCACATCATCGACCTCGCCCAGACGGTCGAGCGCCTCGACGCCGCCCTCGACTTTGTGCGCGAGGTCGTGCGCAAGGGTGACAGCGTCCTCTTCGTCGGCACGAAGAAGCAGGCGCAGGAGTCGCTCGCCGCCGAGGCGGAGCGCTCGGGCCAGCACTGGGTCAACAACCGCTGGCTCGGGGGCATGCTGACCAACTTCACCACCATCAAGCGGCGCATCCAGCGTCTCGAAGCGCTCGAGGCGCGCCGCGATGCAGGTGAGTTCGAGCGGCTGACGAAGAAGGAAGCCAGCAAGCTCACCGACGAGATCACCAAGCTCAACTCGGCGCTCGGCGGGATCCGCCGCCTGCGGCGCCTGCCGGGAGCGGTCTTCATCGTCGACCCGCATCGCGAGGAGATCGCGGTCGCTGAAGCGCGGCGCCTCGAGATTCCGATCGTGGCGATCACCGACACGAACTGCGACCCCGATCTCATCGACTGGGTGATCCCCGCCAACGACGATGCGATCCGCTCGGTGAAGCTCATCTGCACGCTCGTCGCAGATGCGGCCATGTCGGCGCAGCAGGAGCGCCAAGCCAGGCTGGACGAGGAATTCGAGCAGGCCGAGGCACTGCCACCGGTCGACGAGACGGTGCTCACCCAGGATGCCGACTACTCCGCGGCCCTCGCGGGCGGCGAGGCGATGGTCTTCGAGCCCGAGCCGGAGGACGGCGAGGACGAGGAGGAGCGGCGCGCCCGCGCGCGACGTGCCGTCGAGCTCGAGAGCGAGGGGGACCGACCGGACGAGACCAGCGACCGGGAGCGCGAGCGCGCCCGGGAGCAGCGAGAGCGCGAGCGATAGGGCGGCACGCCCGTCGCGCTGACGCACGCCACACCACGTAAGGACACCACGACACGATGATCAAGCCAGAGGACGTCAAGCAGCTGCGCGAGCAGACGGGCGCCGGCATCATGGACTGCAAGCGCGCCCTGGAGGCCTCCGACGGCGACGTTGAGCAGGCGACCCAGTGGCTCCGCGCCAAGGGCCTGAGCGCCGCCGCCAAGAAGGCCGATCGCGCCGCGCGCGAGGGCGTCATCACCTCGTACATTCACCACGGGGCGCGGCTCGGCGTCCTGCTGGAGCTCAACTGTGAGACCGATTTCGTCGCCCGCACCGACGACTTCGGCCAGCTCGCTCGCGAGCTGGCGATGCAGGTTGCCGGCCTCAACCCGCAGTACGTCAGCCGCGATAACGTTCCGCCCGACGAGCTCGCGCGCCTGCGGTCCGGCTTCGCGGCCGATGCGGCCGCCGATGGCCGCCCCGCCGATCGGATCGAGATGATCGTCGACGGCAAGCTGAACAAGTGGCTGGGGGAGCACTGCCTCCTGGAGCTGCCGTATCGCGACACGGACCGGAAGATCGGCGACATCGTCACCGAGAAGATCGCCCTGCTCGGCGAGAACATCCGTGTCGCTCGATTCACGCGCCTGGCGGTTGGTGAGGGAGCCGCCGCTGCGGAAGAGGCGGAGGGTCAGGTGACTCCCGCCGGCGTCGCCTGAGCACGTGACCGACGCGCGGCGCTCCGTCGCGAAACCGCCCCGCCGGGTGCTGCTCAAGCTGTCCGGGGAGGCGCTGATGGGGAAGCGTCCGTACGGGATCGATCCCGGCGTGACGCGCGCCATCGCTGACCAGATCCGCGAGGCCCGTGATGGGGGAGTCGAGATTGCACTGGTCGTCGGCGGTGGCAACATCTTCCGCGGCCTCGCCGCTTCCGAGTCCGGCATGGACCGCGCCACGGGCGACTACATGGGGATGCTGGCGACCGTCATGAACGGCCTCGCCATGCAGGACGCGCTCGAGCAGGCCGGCTGCCCCACGCGCGTCCTCTCGGCAATCGCCATGAACGAGATCTGCGAGCCCTATATCCGCCGCCGCGCGGTGCGCCACCTCGAGAAGGGGCGCGTCGTGGTCATGGTGGCCGGCACCGGGAACCCGTACTTCACGACCGACACGGCCGCGACGCTGCGTGCCGTCGAGGTGGGTGCCGAGGTCATCCTGAAGGCGACGCGCGTGGACGGCGTGTACGATGCGGACCCCGAGAAGGAGCCCGGCGCCACGCGCTACGCGCGGATCGGCTACACGGAGCTGCTCGCGAAGCGGCTCAACGCGCTCGACGCGACGGCCGTCAGCCTGGCAATGGACAACGACATGCCGATCGTCGTCTTCGACATGACGCAGGATGGCAACATCGTGCGTGCCGTCCGAGGCGAGGAGATCGGTACGCTGATCACAGGTGAGGTGAGCGAATGACCCACGAAGCGCTGGTGGCCGTCGAGCCGAAGATGCAACGTGCCGTGCATGCGCTCGAGCGCGAGCTCGGCGGCATCCGCACCGGGCGTGCCTCGAGCGGGCTCGTCGAGCGACTCGTCATCGACTACTACGGGACGCAGACGTCCCTCAACCAGATCGCCGGCATCAGCACCCCGGATGCTCACCTCATCGTCATCCAGCCCTGGGACCGATCGGTCCTGGGCGCCATCGAACGGGCCATCACCAAGAGCGACATCGGCCTCGTGCCGAACGTCGACGGCACCGTCGTGCGCCTGAACGTCCCGCCGCTCACCGAGGAGCGACGCCGCGAGATGGTCAAGCAGGTGCGGAAGCGCGCAGAGGAGGCACGGGTCGAGGTGCGCAACCGCCGCCGTGAGGCCGCGGACGCCCTCAAGAAGGCGCTCAAGGACGGCGACCTCTCCGAGGACGAGGAGCGTCGCGAGCTGGACGCACTCCAGAAGATCACCGGCCGTTGGGTCGAGCAGGTGGACCAGCGCATCGAGCGCAAGGAAGCCGAGGTGATGGAGGTCTGACCCCGCCGGCGTCGCCGCATGGGCCTCGGCACGTCGCCATCATCATGGACGGCAATCGGCGATGGGCGGCCGCTCGCGGCCTGCCAAGCATCGCGGGTCACGTCCAGGGGGTGGAGGCGATCCGGCCGATCGTGCGTGTTGCTCCCGACCACGGCATCGAGGTCCTCTCGCTCTACGTCTTCAGCCAGGAGAACTGGCGGCGGCCGGAGGACGAGGTGACCGGCCTCTTCGGGCTCGTCGACGCCGCCGTGCAGCAGCACACCGCGGAGCTCATCGCGGAGGGCATCAGCGTGCGCGTCATCGGGCGCCTGCACGAGGCACCGGCAGACGTGCAGCGCAGCATTCGCACCGCAGAGGAGCGAACGCGCGGCGGCGCCCGGATGGCGCTCAACATTGCCTTCAACTACTCCGGCCGCACCGAGCTCATCGACGTGATGCGCTCCCTCGTCGCGGCAGGCGTCGAGCCGGCGGAGATCGACGAGTCGATGGTGGACGAGCGGCTCTACACGGCGGGGCAGCCGGACGTCGACCTCCTCATCCGCACCGGTGGCGACCAGCGCACCAGCAACTTCCTCCTCTGGCAGGGCGCCTACGCCGAGCTCGTCTTCTGCCCGACGTTGTGGCCCGACTTCGCGGAGTCTGATCTCGAGGCGGCGCTCGCCGAGTTCACCCTCCGCCAGCGGCGCTTCGGAGGCTGATCACACCGATGCTGCGCACCCGGCTCCTGACCGCGGCGATCCTGGGGCCGGTCGTCGTCGCGGTCGCCGTCCTCGGCGAACCGTGGCTCGCGCTGCTGGTCGGCGTGATCGGGTTCCTCTCGCTGCTGGAGGTCATCGCGCTCCTCGACGCCAGCGGCTTCGAGCCACCGCAGGTGCTCGGCCTCGCCGCCGGCGTGGTGCTCGTCGCCGCCGGCATCGTCGCCGCCAACGAGGCGCTCGTCGGTGGGCTTGCCTCCGACCTGCTGCGTGCGACGCAGCCACCCGGGCTCGTCGCGATCACCCTCGCCGCGGCGACGATCGTCCTCGCCGGCGTGTCATTCACGCGGGCGGAGGGACGCGCCGCCTTCGTCTCGTGGGCGGTCTCGACCTTCGGGATCGCGTACGTCGGCCTGCTGCTGCCATTCATCGACCTGGTGGGGCACCTGGCGCCGCCCGGTGGCTCGGCGACGAGCGAGGTCGGCGCGCTCGGCCTGCGCTCGGGATCGGCATGGGTCCTCACGCTCGTGCTGGTGGTGTGGGGCTACGACAGCGGCGCCTACCTCACCGGGCGCTGGCTCGGCCGGCGGCGGCTCATCGACCACATCAGCCCGTCGAAGACGGTGGAGGGTCTGGCCGGCGGCCTCGTGGCCGCCACCATCGGTGCCGGCATCGGTGCGTGGCTCATTGGGCTCGAGGCATGGCATCCGCTCGTCATCGGTCCGGTGGTGGGCCTGGCGGCGCAGGCGGGCGACCTCGCCGAGTCGATGCTGAAGCGTGCCGCCGGCCGCAAGGACTCGGGCGTGCTCATCCCCGGACACGGCGGCATGCTCGATCGGATCGACTCGTTCCTCTTCGCGGCACCGGTGCTCGCCGGATACGCGCTGCTCGTCGCGGGGCGCGGCGCCTGATGCGGGTGGTGGTGCTCGGCTCGACCGGGTCAATCGGGACGCAGACACTCGACGTGATCGCCGCCCATCCGGACCGCTTCACCGTCGCGGGGCTGGCCGCCGGGCGTGCCTCGGACACCTTTCTCGGGCAGCTCGCCAGCTGGCCGGAGGCGCGAGCGTGGTGCGCCGGCGATCGCCCCGCGGGCCTCGCCGCGTCGCGCTGGGCGGATGGGGGCTTGCGCGAGCTGGCCACCGAGGTCGCCGCCGACATGGTGGTCGTGGCCACCACCGGCATGGCTGCGCTGCCCGCGGTGCTGGCTGCCATCGCCGCCGGACGTCGCGTTGCCCTGGCCAACAAGGAGACGCTCGTCGCCGGTGGCCACCTCGTGACAGCGGCATTGGACGCTGCAGGTGGCGATGCCCTGGACCGGCTGCGACCCATCGACAGCGAGCATTCGGCGATCTGGCAGTGCCTCATCGGCGAGCCGCGCGATAGCGTGGCGCGGCTCGTCCTGACCGCCAGCGGCGGTCCGTTCCGCGGTCGCGATCCCTCGACGCTCGCGTCGGTTACCCCGTCGGAGGCGCTCGCACATCCAACGTGGCGGATGGGATCGAAGATCACCGTCGATTCGGCGACGCTCGTCAACAAGGCATTCGAGGTCATCGAGGCGCGATGGCTGTACGGGGTGCCGTACGCTACCATCGACGCCGTGATCCACCCGCAGAGCGTGGTGCACTCCCTGGTGGAGTTCGTTGACGGCTCGTACAAGGCCCAGCTCGGCCTCCCCGACATGCGACTGCCGATCCAGTACGCCCTCACCCACCCGCAGCGGCTTCCCGCGCCGTCGAGCCATGGCACGCCGGAGACGTGGGGCGAGCTCACGTTCCAACCGCTTGCCCGGGGGGCCCACCCGGCCTACGACATCGTCCGCGACGCGGCCGCCGGCGGCGGCAACCGGGGGACGATCATCAATGCCGCGGACGAGGTGGCGGTCGACGCCTTCCTGCACGGTCGTCTGCCATTCCCCGGGATTGCCGCAACCATCGAGGATGCGGTCGCGCGGTGGGGAACCGATACCGAGCCCGACCTGGCGAGCCTCGTTGGGCTGGACGGTGATGTGCGAGCGATGCTCGCCGAGCGGCTCGCTCCGCGAGCCTGACCCATGGATGTCGTCGTCACCATCCTCGCCACGCTCGCGATCATCGTCGTCCTGGTGCTCGTCCATGAGCTGGGGCACTTCGTCGCTGCCAAGCTGAGCGGCATCACCGTCCAGGAGTTCGGCATCGGCTTCCCGCCGCGCATCGCGTCCATCATCTGGCGCGGCACCCGCTACAGCGTCAACGCCATTCCGCTCGGCGGCTTCGTCAAGATGCTCGGCGAGGACGGTGAGGGCGAGGCCGACCGGATGCGGGGCCAGGGCCTCTCGGAGACGGCGGTCAACCGCGCGATGGAGGGGGCATTCAACCGCCAGCCGGTCGTGACTCGCCTCATCGTCCTGCTCGCCGGCGTGGTGATGAACTTCATCCTGGCCGTGGTGCTGCTCGGCGTGGCCGCTGCCCAGCCGCAGCCGGACTACGTCGCGCCGATCACCGTCACCGAGATCCAGGAGGGCAGCCCCGCCGAAGGGATGCTGGTCGTGGACGACCGCATCGTCGCCGCCGATGGGCAGACGTTCGAGCGCGCCAGCGACCTGCTGCGGTACATCCAGTCGCGTGCCGGTTCGCCCGTCGAGCTCGCCGTTCGGCGCGACGGTGCGGAGACGACCCTGTCGGTGACGCCGCGGGTCCTCACCGACGAGCAGCGGCAGGCGGGGATGGGTGCCATCGGCTTCGGCTGGAACGCCGACATTCGTGATTTCCCGCCACTGGCGGCCAACCCGGTCGAGGCCCTGGCAACCGGGGCCGAGCAGTCCTGGACCACGGCGACGCAGATCCCCGTGGCACTTGGGCGGACCGTTGCGGGACTGATCGGCCTGGCGCCGAACACCGGCGATGCCCGCGGACCGATTGGGATCGCCCAGCTCACCTCCGAGGTGCTGCGCCAACCGCTCGTCGTCCAGCTCTCGTTCATCGCCCTGCTGTCGATCAACCTTGCCGTTCTCAACGTGATGCCCTTCCCGCCGCTCGACGGCGGGCGCATCGCGGTGACGATCGTGGAGGCGGTCCGGCGCCGACGCCTGCCGGCCGCCAGCGAGGCCTTCATCTACGCCGCCGGATTCGTCTTCCTGGTGGCGCTCGTCGTGCTCATCAGCATCCAGGACATCACGCGCCCCGCCGGCACCTGATATGGCGGCGCGCGAGTCGCGTCCGGGGCCGCTCTGGACCACATCGCGGGGGTCGATTCGGCATGCCCGTCGGTGGCGGGGAGAGGGGCTGACTGCTATACTCCGGGACGGTTTCGCGGCGCGCTGAACCGAATTGATATCGACTTAGGTTCCTGACGTGGGTCGGTTCGCCAGCCCACGTTTATTTTCGTCCCCGGCCGGCCATGGAGGTGAAGCGTGAATCGAGATTTCATCGGGGCACTGCTTCAGCTGAACGCCGAGAAGGGCGTGCCGCAGGAAGTGCTGATCCACACCCTGGAGCAGGCGATCGAGTCCGCCTATCGCCGCAACGCCGACGCGCCGGAGAACGTGGTGGTTGTGGTGGATCCGGAGAGCGGGCAGATCAGCGTCTACCGCGAGTACGAGGTCGTGGCCACCGCGGAGGAGGTCGAGGACCCCGAGGCGCAGATGGTCGTGGCCGAGGCGCAGAAACACGACGGCACGACCGGCGTCGGCGCCAAGGTCCGCATCCCCGAGAACGTGACGCAGGCGCAGCTCGGGCGAATCGCGGCGCAGACCGCGGGCCAGGTCTACCGCCAGCGCCTCCGTGAGGCAGAACGCGACGTCGTGTACCAGCAGTACGCGGCGCGCGAGGGCGAGATCATGACCGGCGTCGTGCATCGCACCACCGACCAGGCGGTCGTGCTCGACATGGGCAAGGGCGTCGAGGCGGTGCTCGCCGTGAGCGAGCAGCTGCCCGGCGAGGCCTACCGCATCGGGCAGCACCTGAAGGCGTACGTCCTCGAGGTGCGACGCACCACGCGCGGCCCCGTGATCGTCGCGTCGCGGACGCACCGCGGCTTCCTGCGGCGCCTCATGGAGATGGAGATCCCGGAGATCTACAACGGCACCGTCGTCATCCGCGGCATCGCTCGCGAGGCGGGCAGCCGTTCCAAGGTGGCCGTCGAGAGCCGGCAGGAGGGCGTCGACGCCAAGGGCGCAGCCGTGGGCCAGCGGGGCGCGCGCATCCAGGCCATCGTCGCCGAGCTCAACGGGGAGAAGGTCGACGTCGTCCTCTGGGACGAGGACCCCGGGCGCTTCGTTGCCGAGGCGTTGAGCCCCGCCGAGGTGCTGAGCGTCCGTGTCGACGAGGAGCACAAGATCGCGAACGTCGTCGTCCCGGAGCGGCAGCTGAGCCTCGCCATCGGCAAGGAGGGGCAGAACGCCCGCCTGGCCGCCAAGCTGACCGGCTGGCGGATCGACATCCGATCCGACGCCGGCGTGGCCGCGGCCGCGGCCGGCGACGAGCCGGACGGGGCGGCAACGGCGGAGGCGCCGGTCGATGCCGAAGCGACGACCTGACCACGTCCCGATGCGCACCTGTGCGGCATGCCGCCAGGTTCGCCCCAAGCAGGCCCTGACCCGGGTCGTTCGCCGCCCGGACGGGTCGGTGACTTTCGACCCGTCCGGCAAGGTCGCCGGGCGGGGAACGTACATCTGTGACCAGCCAGACTGCCGCGCGCCGGAGACGATGCGCGCGGCGGTGAGTCGGGCACTCGGCGTCCACCTGACGCCGGAGGCGCTCGCAACCGAGGAGACACATGCCGCCACGTAGATACCTTCCGCGCCGAGGACCGCGCTCCCCACGTCGCCGCCAGGGCCCGCCGGGCGGGGCGGCCACCATGGAAGCGCCCGCCGTCCAGCGCCCGACCGGCCCGGTCGAGATCGGCAACCCGATCTCGGTCAAGGACCTGGCCGACGCGTTGACGCTGACGCACGCGGACATCATCAGGGAGCTGATCCGCAACGGGATCTTCGCCACCATCAACCAGAGCATCGACTTCGACACCGCCTCGCTCGTCGCGGCTGAGCTCGGCTTCGAGACCACCGAGCGTGGCGTGACCGAGCGTGCCGCCGCCGAGGAGGCGGCCGATCACGAACTGGTCACGCCGGGCAGCGACGATGAGAAGAGCACGCGCCCTGCGCTCTGGGAAGATGTGGCCGGCGCCGATCTCGAGATGCGTGCCCCGGTCGTGACGATCATGGGACACGTCGACCACGGCAAGACGAGCCTGCTCGACGCGGTGCGCGACACGAAGGTCGCCGCCGGCGAGCGCGGCGGCATCACGCAGCACATCGGCGCATCGGAGGTGACGCACAACGGGAAGCGGATCGTCTTCCTCGACACGCCCGGCCACGAGGCGTTCACCGCCATGCGGGCACGCGGTGCGCAGGTGACCGATATCGCGATCATCGTGGTGGCTGCCGACGACGGCGTCATGCCACAGACCAAGGAAGCCATCGACCACGTCCGTGCCGCGCGCGTGCCGATGATCGTGGCCATCAACAAGGTCGACAAGGCGGACGCGCAGCCGGACCGGGTGAAGCAGGAGCTCGCCGACAACAAGGTGCTCATCGAGGAGTACGGCGGCGATGTGATCGCCGTCGCGGTCAGCGCGAAGCAGCGCACCGGCCTCGACGACCTGATGGAGATGGTCCTCCTCGTCGCCGATCTCCAGGACCTGAAGGCGGACCCGAAGCGGCCCGCGGTGGGGACGATCATCGAGTCCAAGGTGGAGAAGGGCCGTGGCAACGTGGCCACCGTCCTGGTGCAGACCGGCACGCTCAAGATCGGCGAGATCGTGAGCGTCGGGCGAACGTGGGGCCGGGTACGCGCGCTGAACAATGCCGGCGGGACGCGGGTTGCGACGGCCGAACCGGCGACGGCGGTCGAGATCATCGGCCTCCAGGACCTGCCGGAGGCGGGTGACATCCTGCGCGTCGTCGCCGACGAGAAGACCGCGCGCGACATGGCGGAGAAGGCGACCGCCGCCGCGGGTGGCGTCGACGGGCGTTCGGCCAGCAGCCTCGAGGAGATCAGCGCGCAGATCAGCCAGAGCGACGCCAAGGAGCTCCGCGTGGTCCTCAAGACCGACGTGCAGGGTTCGCTCGGCGCGATCCGGCACTCGATCGAACGGCTGGCGAACGACGAGGTGCGGCTCAACATCATCCGCGAGGGAGCGGGCGACATCAACGAGTCCGACATCAACCTCGCGTCGGCATCGAATGCCATCGTGATCGGCTTCAACACCCGGCCTGATCCGGGCGCGGTGCGCTCGGCCGAGGCGACCGGAGTCGACGTCCGGCTGTACGACGTCATCTACAAGCTGACCGATGACGTGACCCAGGCTCTCTCCGGCATGCTCGCGCCCAAGATCGTTGAGCAGGTGGAGGGTCACGCCGAGGTGCGCATGGTCATCAAGGCCGGCCGGGCCGGGAACATCGCGGGCTCGTACGTGACCGATGGCCGCATCGTGCGTGGCGGCCAGGTTCGTCTCTTCCGCGCCGGAAAGCAGATCGTGGAGACGCGCATCACGTCGTTGAAGCGATTCAAGGACGACGTGCGCGAGGTGGCGACCGGGTTCGAGTGCGGCATCGGTCTGGATGTCGATGATCTCGCCGAGGGCGACGTCATCGAGTGCTTCCAGATGATCGCCGAGGCCCAGAGCCTCTAGCTTGGCTGCCGGGGCGACCGATGAGCCAGCGGACCGATCGGCTCGACAGCCAGATCCAGCAGGAGCTGATGCTCCTGCTGCAGCGCGAGATGAAGGATCCGCGGCTTGGATTCGCCACGATCACGCGCGTCGAGACGGCGCGCGACCTGGGCCAGGCACGCGTCTGGGTCAGCGTCTATGGCGACGAGGCCGAGCGGGAGGGGACGATGGCGGCGCTCCGGGACGCGACGCCATGGCTGCGGCGCCAGCTGGCGCAGCGGATCACCGTGCGGACGATGCCCCAGCTCGTCATGAAGCGCGACGACTCGATCGAGACGGGCAACCGGGTGCTGACACTCCTCCGCGAGCTCGAGGAGGAGCGTGCGGAACGGGATGCCGGCACCGATGATGCGCCGATCGCCTCGGACGTGGAGGCGGACGCGGACGCCGACACCGGCGGCGGAGGCGAGACGTGAGCGCTGCCGACCTCGTCGCCGCCATTCGCGCCGCGGACCGGATCACGGCCATCTGTCACGAGAACCCCGACGCCGACACGCTCGGCGCGGCGATGGCGCTCCGCCTCGTCGCCGGCCGCCTGGGCGTCGCCGCCGAAGTGGTGAGCGGCGACGGCGTCCCGCCGTTCCTGGCGTTCCTGCCCGGCGCGGCCGACGTCCACCGCACTCCGCAGCTGGAGCCGGCGCTCGCCGTGGTCGTGGACGGGTCGCTCGAGCGGACCGGGTCGGTGGCGCGCGACTGTGGCGCGTGGCTGGCTCGGGCGACCGTCGCCAACATCGACCACCACGTGTCGAACACCCGTGACGACCCGCTGGCGCTGGTCGACGCATCCGCGGCGGCGACGTGCGAGATGGTGGCGCTGCTGCTGCCCGACCTCGGCGTCGACCTGGATGAGCAGATCGCCACCTGCCTGCTGGCGGGCATCGTCCAGGACACGCACACGTTCGTGCATCCCAACGCGACGCCGCGGACGCTGCGCGTCGCCGCCTCGCTCGTCGAGGCCGGGGCGGACCTGCACGCCATCAATCGGGCCGTCTACGCGGACAAGCCGTACGCGACGGTCGCGCTCTGGGGCCGAATGCTGGCGGGCATGGGGGAGCGTCGCGATGGCCGGATCGTTCACGCCGCCATGACGCTCGAGCAGCTGCGCGAGACCGGTGCCGCTGCCACCGCCGCGGAAGGGTTTGTCGACCTCCTGGGCATCACGCGCGACGCGCGGATCAACGTGCTCTTCAAGGAGCAGTCCTCCCAGGAGGTGCGTGTCAGCGTGCGCACCGTTGCGCCGCTGGATGCGGTGGCGATCACCGGCGCATTCGGGGGCGGCGGGCATGCCCGCGCCGCCGGCTGCACCGTGCTGGCGTCGCTCACCGAGACGCGCGCGCAGGTCCTGGCCGAGTGCGAGCGTGAGCTCGACCGGGCAGATGCTGGGCGTCGTTAACCTCGACAAGCCCGTCGGGGTGACGAGCCACGACATGGTCGGGCTCATGCGGCGCCTGACCGGGATGCGGCGCATCGGCCACGCGGGGACGCTCGATCCGCTCGCCTCCGGCGTCCTGCCCGTGCTCATCGGAGCGGCAACGCGTTTCAGCGAGGAGCTCACCGGAGGCCGGAAGCGGTACACCGCCGTGGCGCGCTTCGGAGTCCGCTCGATCACCGACGACGCAGAGGGCCCGCTGGAGCCCAGCGGCGCGGACCTGCCGGATGCCGCCGCCATCGAGCGTGCTCTCGCCGGGCAGCGCGGGACGTTCGATCAGCGGCCGCCCACCTTTTCGGCGCGCAAGCAGGGCGGCCAGACGGCACACCGCGCGGCGCGACGCGGCACACCGCTCGACCTGCCTCCGCGGCGGGTGACCGTCGATCGGCTTGACCTCGTCGCCTTCACCCGCGGCGACGGATGGGCCGATGCGTCGCTCGAGATCGAGTGCGGCCCCGGGACGTACATCCGGTCCATCGCCCGCGACCTCGGTGAGGCGCTCGGCTGCGGCGCATACCTCCACGCGCTGCGCCGGACCGCCGCCGCCGGCCTGCAGGTCGACGAGGGACACGCGCCGGACGAGCTCGAGGCTCTGGCCGATGCCGGCCGGCTCACCGATGCCGTGCTGCCGATCGCGAGCCTCCTGCCCTTTCCGACGCTCGTCGTCGACGGCATCGCGTTTCGTCATGGCTCGCCGACGCCACTTGGTCCGGCGGAGGGCGACGGGCGCCGGGTCGTGGTCGACCCGGCGGGGGAGCTGCTGGGCATCGGGAGCGTGACGGGGGGCATGCTGCGACCGGAGAAGGTGATCGCGACGGTGGGGACATTAGCCGTGGCGCACCGATCTTCCACGCGCTGGCTGACCTTTCCGGGGTCGGTCCGGCGGCAATCACGATGGGCGTCTTTGACGGCGTGCACGTCGGCCACCAGGCGCTCCTCGACGCCACGCGCCGGGCCGCGAGCGAGCGCAGGATCGCGCCGACGGCGCTTGTCTTCGAGCCGCCGCCGGTCGAGGTCGTCCGGGGCGGGACGCGCGTCCGGCGACTGACGCCGCCGGCGGAAACGATGCGTCGCCTGCGGAGCGCCGGCGTCGAGCCGATCGGGATCCGCTTCACCCCGGCGGTGCGCGATCTCGACCCGGCGGCCTTCATTGCTGCGCTGCGGCCGGCGATCGACGTGCATGCCATGGTGCTGTCGCCCGACTCCACGTTCGGTCGGGCACGCAGCGGCACCGCGGGCATGCTGCGCGAGCTCGGCGCGGCGACCGGGTTCGACGTCGTGGCGCTCGAGGAGATGGCGATGATCGATGGCGCGCCCGTCTCCTCGACGCGCATTCGGGGTGCGCTGCGCGATGGCGATATCGCATTGGCCCGGCGGCTCCTGGGCCGCGCGCCGTACCTCGCTGGCACCGTCGTGCACGGTGAGGCGCGAGGGCGAGAGCTCGGCTTCCCGACCGCCAATCTGGCGTTCGACTACGTCCCCGCACTGCCGCCGAACGGCATCTACTCCGGTCACGTCCACGTTCCCGCCGCCGGCGTCGGACCGGGGCATCCGGGGCTCGCGAGCATCGGCGTGCGGCCGACGTTCGAGGGGGATGGATCGGTCCTGGTGGAGGTCTACCTGCTCGATTTTGACGGCGACCTGTATGACCGCGAGCTGGAGGTGACCATCATGGCCCGTCTCCGCGAGGAACGACGCTTCGACTCGATCGACGCGCTCGTGGAGCAGATGCGTCGTGACGAGGACGAGGCGCGAGCGGTGCTCAACGCCTGAGCGCCGATGCGCGGTGATCAGGGGCACCTGCTAGACTGTCAGGGTTACGGAAACGAATGTGGAGGAATACGTGCCGCTCGCCAAGGACGCGAAGAGCGGGATCGTCGAGGACTACGCCACGCACGACGGTGACACCGGTTCACCCGAGGTGCAGATTGCGCTCCTGACCGAGCGGATCAAGTCGCTGACGGATCACCTGCGCACCTACCAGAACGACAACCACTCGCGCCGCGGCCTGCTGAAGTTGGTCGGCCAGCGTCGCCGCCTGCTCGCGTACCTCGTTCGCAACGACGTGGATCGCTACCGGGCCGTCATCGGTCGTCTGGGACTGCGCCGATAGCATCTTGCAACCCTGAACGACCCGGGCAACGCGCTCGGGTCGATTCGCATCCGAGCGGCGCACGGTCCAGCGACCGCCTCGGTCATCTCATTCATCCCTCGTGCCCCGCCCTGCCGCGGAGCGCCGCCCATCGAGCGCGCCCAGATCGCGCCGGAGGCCGAGCGCCCGGCAGCGTCGGAGGCCACACCATGTTGGAGGCAACAGTTGTCTATCAAGGTTGAGGCGCCGATCGGCGACCAGACCTTTTCGCTCGAGGCGGGCAAGCTCGCCGAGCAGGCTGACGGAGCGGTCCTCGTCCGTTATGGGGACTCCGTCGTTCTCGCGACGGCGGTCGCGGCCAAGGAGCCCCGCGAAGGGGCCGACTTCTTCCCGCTCACCGTCGATTACGAGGAGCGGATGTACGCCGCGGGCAAGATCCCCGGCGGCTTCATCAAGCGCGAGTCGCGCCCGTCGGAGAACGCGATCCTCGCGATGCGCCTCACCGACCGGCCACTGCGACCGCTCTTCCCCAAGGGCTATTACAACGACGTCCAGGTCGTCCTGACCGTGCTCAGCCACGACCAGGAGAACGACCCCGACATCCTGGCCCTCAACGGCGCCTCCGCCGCGCTGTCGATCAGCAAGATCCCCTTCATGGGTCCGGTCGGGGCCGTGCGGGTGGGTCGCATCGACGGGCAGTTCGTCGCGAATCCCACCGTCTCGCAACTGGCGGAGAGCGACATCGACCTCGTCGTGGCCGGCACCCGTGAGGCGGTGATGATGGTCGAGGCCGGCGCGAAGATCGTCCCCGAAGCGGTCATGGCCGATGCCATCGCCTACGGGCACGCAGAGGCGCAGAAGAGCATCGACCTGCAGCTGAAGCTGGTCGAGACGATCGGCAAGCCCAAGCAGCAGCCGTTCATCGGTCCCAAGGCGGACAGCGTCGCCAAGCTCGCCAGTCGCCTCGCCAAGGGCGAGACCGAGTTCGTCGTGCTCGACCTCGAGACCACCTCGATGAAGCCGACCTTCGGCTCCATCGTCGACATCGCGGCCCTCCGGGTCCGCGACGGCAAGGTGGTGGATCGCTTCGAGTCGCTCGTCAACCCGGGCCGCCCGATCATCGGCCACCAGATCCATGGGATCAGCGACCAGGATGTCGCCAGTGCTCCGACGGCTGCCGAGGCCCTCGCGAAGCTGGTCGACTTCATCGGTCAGGCCCCGGTCGTCGCGCATAACGTGAGCTTCGACCTGCCCTTCATCACCGGGCACCTGCCGAGCGACACGACGTGGGAGCCCACGGCCGTGTTCGACACCATCGAGCTCGCCTACCAGCTCTACCCCGACGCCGGCAGCTACAAGCTCGCCGACCTCGTGCGCTTCGTGTTCGGGCGTGATCACGGCGCCGCGCACCGGGCGATGCCCGATGCCGAGGCGGCCGCAGAGCTGTTCATCAATCTGACCGATGGGCTGGCGGGTCGCCTCGACGCCGTCCGGTCCGACATCGCCGACGAGGTGCGCCGGGCGCGCGAGTCATACGACCGCGGCGCGCAGGGCGAGCGGATGGACGACATCCGCAAGCGACACGGCATCGGCTCCGCGCTGATGGACGTGCTGACCAAGGCGACCGTGCGCGAGCTGGTGCTCACCGAGAACATTCGCATCGATGGCCGCGACACCACGACCATTCGACCGATCAACGTCGAGGTCGGCATCCTGCCGCGTGCCCACGGCACCGGCCTCTTCCAGCGCGGCCAGACCCAGGCGCTGAGCATCGCCACGCTGGGGCCGTCCAGCAACAAGCAGCGCCTCGACACGATCTCCCCGGAGACCGAGAAGCGCTATCTGCACCACTACAACATGCCTCCGTACTCGGTGGGCGAGGCCAAGTTCATGCGCGGTCCCGGCCGTCGCGAGATCGGGCACGGCGCACTCGCCGAGCGGGCGCTCATCCCGGTGCTGCCGACCGAGGCCGAGTTCCCGTACGTGATCCGCATCGTGAGCGAGGTGGTCAGCTCCAACGGTTCGACCAGCATGGCCTCGACGTGTGGCTCGACGCTGGCGCTGATGGATGCCGGCGTGCCGATCAAGGCGCCGGTGGCCGGAGCGGCGATGGGCCTCATCTCCGACAAGGAGAGCGGCCGCTACGCCGTCCTGACCGACATCACCGGCAAGGAAGACTCGTACGGCGACATGGACTTCAAGGTGACGGGGACCGCCGAGGGCGTCACCGCCCTGCAGATGGACATCAAGGTCGGCGGCATCACCGTCGAGATCATGCGCGATGCCCTCGAGCAGGCCCGGGTCGCGCGGCTCTTCATCCTCGGCAAGATGACCGATGTGATCAGCACCAGCCGCGACGAGCTCTCGCCCTTCGCACCGCGGATCACGACCATCAAGATCCCGGTCGACAAGATTCGGGATGTCATCGGTGCCGGTGGCAAGATCATCCGCCAGATCACGGCGGAGACAGGCACCGAGATCAACATCGAGGACGACGGCACGATCCAGATCGCCGCGACGAGCGGCGAGGCCGCCCAGAAGGCGATCGCCTGGATCGAGGGCCTGACCAAGGACGTCGAGGTCGGCAAGGAGTACCTCGGCAAGGTCGTCCGCATCATGAACTTCGGCGCCTTCGTCGAGATCCTGCCCGGCAAGGACGGGCTGGTGCACATCAGCGAGCTATCCGACCAGCGGGTCGACCGGGTCGAGGAGGTGGTCAGCATCGGAGAAGAGCTCATCGTGGTAGTCACCGAGATAGACCGCATGGGTCGCGTGAACCTCTCCCGCAATGCCGCCATGGAGCGTAACTTGGCGCGCAAC
>JBBRWZ010000047.1:0-18007 GCA_038248895.1 Candidatus Limnocylindria bacterium
ATGAACCGCCTCATCCAGCTCCAGATGGAGGGTGCGGTCGGGTGACGCAGGCTGGACCGATGGCCGCGCCGACCGCCTCCGCGCTCGACGCGGCGGCGGTCGAGCGCCTCTCGACCGAACGGCAGGAGCCGGACTGGCTGCGCGACCTGCGCCTCGACTGGTGGCGGCGCGCGGAGGAGCTCGGATGGCCCACGGGGCAGGAGGAGGAGTGGCGGCGCGTGGCGCTGCGCGACATGCCGCGCGGCGACGGGACCCTTGCCGAGGCCGAGTTCCGTCCCTACCTGCCGGATCCGCGGCTGGCGGAGCTGGGCGTCATCTTCACCGACCTCGCCTCGGCGGCGCGCGAGCATCCCGAGCTCGTGCAGCGCCACCTCGGCCGCGGCACGCCGCCGGCGTCGCACGCGGGCCTCTGGGCGCAGTCGCTGGCCGCCTGGACGAGCGGCACGTTTCTCTACGTGCCGCCGCGGGTCGAGATCGACGGGACGCTCATCGCGCGGCTGACCCAGGACCGCGCCGATGCGACGTTCCTGCCCCACAGCCTGATCGTCGTCGACGAGGGCGCCAGTGTGCATCTCATGGAAGAGGTCAGCTCGCCCGACGGGGCCCGCGGCTGGTTCGGCGGGACCGCCGACATCATTGCCGGCACCGATGCGCGAGTCCGCTACGCCAACCTCCAGCTCCTCGGCGACGAGGTCTGGAACCTTGGCTCGCAGCGCGTCGAGGTCGGACGCAACGCGGACGTCACGACGCTGAACGCCGAGGTCGGGTCGCGCGTCACGAAGCTCGGCGTCGACGTCCGAATGGCGGGGCAGGGCGGCACGAGCCTGCTGCTGGGCCTCACCGCCGCGGGCGACGACCAGCTGATCGACATCAACACGCTCCAGGACCTGGCGGCGTCGCACGCCACCAGCGACCTGCTCTACCTGTCGGCGCTCTATGACCGCGCGCACGCCGGCTTCTACGGCGTGACCCGCGTGCGCCCCGGTGCACGACAGACGTCGAGCTACCAGGAGTGCCGCAACCTCCTTCTCAGCCCGAACGCCGGCGCCGAGCCGATTCCCGTCCTCGAGATCGAGACGAACGACATCCTGCGCTGCGGCCACGGTGCCACTGCCGGCGCGGTGGACCCGGTGCAGCTCTTCTATGCGCAGTCGCGTGGCCTCGATGCCGACGCGGCGGAGCGGCTCATCGTGCGTGGCTTCTTCGAGCAGGTGATGGGCCGCGTCAGTGACGAGCCGATCCGCTCGGCGATGCTCGCCGCGCTCGCCTCCCGGATCGGTCATGCCGATCTCGCCGAGGGGGAGCACGTCGCATGAGCACCGAACAGCTCGGGTCCGGCTTCGCCACCGGCCTCGCCTCCGACGCCGTGGCGCCGGGCACGGTGCGCGTCATCGAGGTCGACGGCCGCTCCCTGGCGGTGGGCCTCACCGAGGACGGGGAGTGGGGCGCCATCGACAACGTCTGCACCCACGACGGCGGTGACCTCGGCGAGGGGGAGCTGGACGGCGACGCCGTCGAGTGCCCGCGCCATGGAGGCCGCTTCAACCTCTTCAGCGGGCGAGTCGTGGCACTGCCGCCGGTGCGGCCGGTGCACGCCTATCCGGTGCGGGTCGAGGACGGCGTCGTCGTCGTCGACCTGGACGCGGCCCCGTGAAGATCAGCACGCGCACCGAGTACGGCATCCGCGTGCTGCTGACCCTCGCGCGGCGCCATGGTGAGGGACCCATCTCCCTGTCCGGCGTGGCGAAGGCGGAGAAGCTGCCGCACGCGTATCTCGAGCAGCTCGCCCGCGATCTCCGTGTGGCCGGTCTCGTGACCGCCACGCGCGGGGCGGCCGGTGGCTACCAGCTGGCGCACGAGCCGGACGAGATCCTGCTCGCCGACATCGTGCGTGCGCTCGAGGGGCCGCTGCTCGAGATGCCCTGCGCCGGTGCCGATAACCTCGAGGCGTGCGATCGGCCCCAGCCCTGCAGCGTGCACGAGGTCTTCCAGCGCGTGTACGAGGCGCTGACCGAGAGCATGACCGCCACCACGCTTGCCGAGATCGCGGCCAGCGCCGGCGGCCCACCCTTCCCGCCGGCGGTCCGACGACGTGCCGCCGCGCAGCATGCGGCACTGCTGGCGATGGATCCCCGAACGGCGGCCGGGACGCGTCGCGCGGCCCATTGAAATCGACGAACACGAACGACGTAAGGAAGCGACACGACCACGCATGACGAATGAACTGGTGATCGCTGACCTCGAGGTCAGCATCGGTACCAAGAAGATCCTCAAGGGGCTCAGCCTGACCGTCGGCCAGGGCGAGGTCCACGCCCTGATGGGTCCCAACGGCTCGGGCAAGACCAGCCTCGCCTTTACCCTGATGGGTCATCCCGACTACCGCGTCGACGCCGGTTCGGTCACGTGGCGCGGCGAGAACCTCCTGAAGCTGAGCCCGGACAAGCGAGCCCGCCTCGGCGTCTTCCTGGCCTTCCAGTACCCGAGCTCGATTCCCGGCGTCACGGTCGCCAGCTTCCTGCGCAACATCTACAACGCGGTCCGGCACCCGAAGCCTGCCGACGCCGACGGCGAAAAGTCGATCAAGTACACCGGCATCCCGCTCGCCAAGTTCCGGAAGCTGCTGGAGGAGAAGATGCGCCTCCTCCACATGGATCCTGCCTTCGCCACGCGATACGTCAACGAGGGGTTCTCCGGCGGCGAGAAGAAGCGGCTGGAGATGCTCCAGATGGCGATCCTGTCGCCGCAGATGGCGATCCTCGACGAGACCGATTCGGGGCTCGACATCGACGCGCTGCGCAATGTCGCCGAGGGAATCAATGCCACCCTCTCCCCGGAGATGGGGGTGCTGATGATCACGCACTACCAGCGGATGCTGAACTACGTCCAGCCGCAGTTCGTCCACGTCCTCGTCGATGGGCGGGTGGTGATGTCCGGCGGCGAGGAGCTCTCGCGCCAGCTCGAGGCGAACGGTTACGACTGGGTGCGCGAGCAGGTGGGCCTGACGGCCGGGGTGGGGGACGAGGCATCGGCGCCCGAGCCGGTCGCCCAGCACTGACCCGCGGGACGGACGGAGCAGAGACCGATGTCCCTCCAGCATGCCGGCCCGGCGTCGGCACCGCGCGCCGTGAACGGCACCGCGCTGCGCGCCGACTTCCCGGCCCTTGCCGGGCCCACGCGTGATGGCCATCGCCTCGCGTTCCTCGACTCCGCGGCATCGTCGCTGAAGCCACAGGCCGTCATCGACGCGATCGCCGACCTGTACGCCCATCACTACGCCAATGTCCACCGCGGCATCTACGAGTTGAGCGAAGACGCGACGGCGCGCTACGAGGCGGCACGCACCAGGGTGGCCGCCTTCATCGGAGCCGCGAGCGGGCGCGAGGTGGTCTTCGTGCGCAACGCGACCGAGGCGATCAACCTCGTCGCCTACAGCTGGGGTGACGCCACGGTCGATGCGGGCGACATCATCCTCGCCACGCAGATGGAGCACCACGCCAACCTCGTACCGTGGCAGCAGCTCGCCGCGCGGCGTGGGGCAGCGGTGGAGTACGTGGCGGTCACCGACGACGGCCGGCTCGACCTCGATGACCTGCGGGAGCGCCTCACCCACGGCCCGCGGCTGCTGGCCGTGACCCACGTCAGCAACGTGCTCGGCACGATCAATCCGATCGCCGAGATCGTGGAGCTGGCCCACGCCGCCGGGGCGCTGGTGCTCCTCGACGCAGCGCAGAGCGTGCCGCACGCGCCCGTGGACGTCACGGCGCTCGGCATCGATTTCGCCGCCTTCTCGGCGCACAAGATGCTCGGCCCGTCGGGAATCGGCGTTCTCTGGGCGCGCCGCACCATCCTCGAGGCGATGCCACCGTTCATGACCGGCGGCAACATGATCAGCCGTGTCACGCTGGAGCGGACCGAGTTCGCGGAGGTGCCGGGCCGTTTCGAGGCGGGCACGCCCGCCATCGCCGAGGCGGTGGGCCTCGCGGCGGCGATCGACTATCTCGACGCGCTCGGGATGGCCGCTGTGCGTGCCCACGAGCGCGACCTCTTCACTGCCGCGTGGGAGGCGCTGACCTCGATACGTGGCGTGCAGCCCCTCGGCCCTGCCGACCCGGAGCTGCACGGCGGTGCGATCAGCTTCGTCGTGGATGGCATCCATCCGCACGACGTGGCGAGCGTGCTCGATGCGCACGGCGTGGCGGTCCGGGCCGGTCACCACTGCGCACAACCCCTCATGGACCGCTTCGGCGTGCCGGCCACGACGCGTGCCAGCCTCTACGTCTACAACGACCTTGACGATATCGAGCGCCTCGTGACCGCCATCCGCGGCGCGCAGCAGCTGTTCGGGCAGGCGTGATGGACAACCTCTACCGCGACTTCATCCTCGAGCACTACCGCGAGCCGCACAACCGTGGCGTCCTCGAGCCGCACGACCTGCACCACGCGGAGTCGAATCCGACCTGCGGCGACGAGCTGTCGCTGACGATCCAGCTGGACGCGACTGGGACCGCCGTGGCCGATGTCGCGTTCGTCGGTCGTGGCTGTGCGATCAGCCAGGCATCGGCCAGCATCCTCAGCGACGGGTTGCGAGGGCGGGCGCTGTCCGAGCTCGCCGCACTCGATCCGGAGACGGTCATCGCCGAGCTCACCGTGCCGATCGGCCCGGCGCGCCGCAAGTGCGCGCTGCTGGCCTGGAAGGTGCTGCAGGGAGCGGTGCGCGGCGAACCGGCGGAATGGCCGGACGTACCGCTGAGCCCGACGTGAGCCGGGCCTGCGCCGGGCGCGCGACTCGCATACCAGGAAGGCATTCCAGACCATGACATCCGTCCGGATGGTTCCCACCCCCGAGGCGCTCCGCCTCGCCGGCGACGGCTATCGCATCATCGACGTCCGTGAGCCCCACGAGTGGAGCGCGGGACACATTCCCGGGGCCACGCATATCCCGCTCGGCGATGTCGCCACGCGGATTGCGACGGAGGTCCCCGACCGCTCCACGCCGCTCCTCCTGCACTGCCAGTCCGGCGCCCGCTCGGGCCGTGCGGCGCAGCACCTCGTGCAGCTCGGCTACACCGATGTCGCCAACCTGACCGGGCAGATCGGCGAGTGGCGCGCCGCCGGTGGCGCCTGGGATGCCCCACGGCCGCTCCTCGACGAGTCCGAGAAGCGGCGCTACAGCCGCCAGGTGCTCATCCCCGAGATCGGCGAGAAGGGGCAGCGCCGCCTGCTCGACAGCAGGGTCCTGCTCATCGGCGCGGGTGGACTCGGCTCGCCGGCGGCGTTCTACCTCGCGGCCAGTGGCATCGGCACCATCGGCCTCGTCGACGCCGACGTGGTTGACGAGTCGAACCTGCAGCGCCAGATCCTGCACACCGCCGATCGGATCGGGATGCCGAAGACGGAGAGCGCGCAGATGACGTTGAACGCGCTCAATCCCGCGACGAACGTCGTGCAGCACCGGGAGTGGCTCGCTGCCGACAACGTCGAGCGCCTCATCGTTGGCTACGACGTCATCGTTGACGGCACCGACAACTTCGACACGCGCTATATCCTCAACGACGCGGCGGTGAAGCTGCGCAAGCCGGTGGTGCACGGCAGCATCTACCGCTGGGATGGCCAGATGACGACGTTCGTGCCGTTCGACGGGCCGTGCTACCGCTGCATGTACCCGACCCAGCCACCGCCCGAGCTCGCCCCGGCGTGCAGCGTCGCCGGCGTCCTCGGCGTGCTGCCCGGGATCGTGGGGCTGCTCCAGGCGAACGAGGTGTTCAAGCTGCTCCTCGGCGTCGGCGAGACGCTTGCCGGCCGGCTGCTCATGTTCGACGCGCTGGGGACCACGTTCGACGAGGTGCGTGTCTGGCGCGACCCGACCTGCCCGGCGTGCGGCGACGCATCGCCGTACCGCGACGCCGCTGCGCAGCAGGCGCCGGCCGCCGACGCGGCCGCATCGGTCCAGGAAGTGACGGCATGAGCCATATCCGCATCCCGCCGGTGCTGCGCGATGCGGTTGGCGGCGAGCGATCCGTGGCGGCATCCGGCGCGACGGTGCGCGACGTCCGCTTTCGTGACGGCCTCGACACGCCAGTGGGCGACGATGACACCGTGATCCTGCTGCCCGCCATGGCGGGCGGGACCGCCTGAGACCGATGTCGGCGCCCCGCGCGGGGTTGTCGGCCGTGCCCGATATCCTCGCCACCATCGGCAACACGCCGAGGATCGAACTGGCGCGCCCGGCGTCGCGCTCAGGGCTTCGGGATCCTGGCCAAGCTGGAAGGCGCCAACCCGGCGTTGCGCTCCGCGTCGCGGCCGAGGCGACCGGCCCGCTGACGATCGTCGGGCTGCTCGCCGACGGTGGCTGGAAATACCTCTCGGCCGGCCTCGGGAGCCGTGACCTCGCCGACCTCGAGGATGAGCTGGAGGGTGCGCTCCTGTGTTGACCTCGACCTCGCCTCGCGGGCTCGAGCTGCCGCGCGCAGTGGCGGAGGCCCTCCTGGCACATGCGCGCGCCGAGCTGCCAAACGAGGCGTGCGGCCTCCTCAGCGGGACATTCCACACCGACGGGTCGGGTCGCGCCTCGACGTTCCACGCCGCACGCAACGTCGAGGCGTCGCCACTGCGCTACAACGTCCACCCCGAGGACCTGGTCCGTATCGTCTTCGCCATCGACGAGGCCGACGAGGATCTCATCGGCATCTTCCACTCCCACACGCGCTCCGCGGCGGAGCCTTCGGCGACGGATCGCCGCACGGCGCAGTACGACGAGCCCTTCTATCTGCTGGCGAGCCTCGCCATCACCGGCGCGCCGCCGGAGAGCGCGCTGCGGGCATGGCGCATCCTCGGCGGTCAGTCGTTCGAGGTGCCGCTCCGCGTCGAGGACTGAGCTGGCCTATGGTGCCGCCGTGTCGGTGACCGTCCCCGTCACCAGGTTCACGGTGACATCGAGGCCGGGCGCGTGCTCCTCGCCGCCTGAGCGATACGCGGCGACGAATACCCCACCCTGCGGCGGCGGCTGCCAGGTGGCACCGGTGAGCGCCAGGCCCGCGAGGGCGGCTGCCCCCAGCCGATCGCGGACGACGCGGTCGATCCGTGCATCGAGCCCGGACGGATAGCCGTGCAGATCGGTCGCCGCGAGCACCACCGTGCTGCTCGCGGGCGCGACGCTGAACGCGTAGAGGTCGGCGCCGGCGGCGCCGGCAGGTGCGCCCGTCACCTCCACCGTGCAGCTCGATGGCCCGCAGGATGCACCGACCACGAGGGTCGGGTACGGGCCGCCGAGATACGTCCAGATCTGCTGCGCCAGGCCCGCTGCGATGGCCTCGGTCTGGAGCTGGTCGGGGACGCCGCCGGGGCGGCGCGACGTGGCCATCGCCTGCAGCACCACCTCGGCGCCGTACGGGCGCGCGATGGGTGGCGGGCCGATCACCCCGGTCGGAGCCGCCGTCGCGCTGGCGCTCGCCACCGATGATGCCGATGCGATCCCACCCGCGACCGTGGCCGTCGCTTCCTGCGAAGGCGTCGGGTCGATGGAGCCGGCGGACGTGCTCCGCGGCGCACGGCTGGGCGTCGCGCTGCATCCGGCGAGGAGCAGCGCGGCAAGGAGCAGCGCGGCGAGCGCGGCCCGGAAGCGGGTGTGGGCGCTACGGGCCGAGCGCGGCATGAATCGCCCGTACCACGCCGTCGCCGACTGCCGAGGACCCGCCCGCGACGAACACCTGCCGCGGCGCGAGACGACGCAACTGCGCTGCGGTGGGCGAAGGCAGCGTGGTCGCCGTGGCCAGCAGCAGCGGGGCGTGGGTCAGCCCCGCGACGGGGGCCGCCGCCAACGCGTCCGGGAAGGTCGCGCCGGCCGCGACCCACGCGGTGGCGGCGGTCGCGTGGAAACGCCCCGCGATCGCGGCCGCCGTCAGGTAGCGGTCCGTGCCGGCGATGCGGGTCACCGTCGGGGCCATGGACCCGAGCTGCGCTTCGACGGCGGCGCTCACCGCACCGGTACCGCCAAGGATGAAGATCTCCGACGGGCGCAACCGGCCCAGCTCGTCGGCGACCGAGGACGAGAGCGTGCCGGGTGCAGTGAGCAGCATCGGTGCGCCGAGCATCGCCGCCGCGGCGCTCCCGGCGAGCGCATCGGGGAACGTGGCCCCGGTCGCCACGAAGGCGGCGGCGATACCGCCGGGGAACGTCGCCGCCGAGATGCGCGCCGCGGTCTGGTACCGATCGGCACCGGCGATGCGCACCACCTGCGGCGCGAACGCGCCCAGCGCCGATGCAACCGAACTGCCGACGGCGCCGGTGCCCCCACTGATCACGATCCGGCTCGGCGCAAGCCGGCGCAGCTCCGCCGCAGTGGCGGCCGGCACGCTCGTGGGGGAGACGAGCAGGACGGGCGCATGGGCAACTGCCGCGGCCGGGCCGGCCGCCAGGGCATCCGCGAATCTTGCGCCGGTGGCGACGTACACGGTGCCGCCGGTGGTCGGGAAGCCGGCGCGGCTGATGGCCGCTGCGGTCGCGTAGCGATCAGCCCCCGCCAGCCGCACGACCTGGACGGGGGGCGGCACCTTCAGCCAGGCCAGCCCGTAGGCCTCCGAGCTGGCGTCGAAGCGGTCGGTGAGGATCTCGATCCGCGCCGTGCCGCTCGACGAGGCGGTGAAGTCGACCCACTCGTTGGCGTTGTCGATCGTGTATGACCCGTGCGTGCTGCCGTCCGGCTGCACGACGCGCAGATCGAGGTCGGCGGTCAGGGTATCCGCCTTGCCGAGCGCGGCACCCGAGGTGTGGCTGCTCCAGGCGAGCGCAACCCGGATGCGTTGCCCCGCAGTGACGCTGACGTCAACGGATGGGCGCTGCCCGGCGGTCATCGTGCCGAACTGCATCCCGCCATACGTCCCGTCACCACTCACCAGGATGCGGTTGGCCCATAGCGCCGAGGCCGTTCCGGCACCCTCGTGATCGGCGTTGATCGACCCGTCGGCCAGCGGCGTGCGGTAGAGAGCACCCGCCATGAGGATGGCGCGCGTCGCCTCCGGCCAGGCCGCGATCGATGGCGACCGCGCAATGAGCTGCGCGGCGATGCCCGACACGATGGGCGTGGCAACGCTGGTGCCGGTAGCCGCGAGGCCGTTGGCGGTGCGAACGCTCACCGCCGGGGCGCTGAGGTTCGGCTTGTTGAAGTCGCCATGCTGGTTCCACGTGGTCCCCGGTGGATCCGCGAAGTTGCTGCCGTTCGAGCCCGGCACGTACCAGATCCGGTCATCGCCATGCGACGCCGTGCCATGGTCGTCGATGCCGCCGACGGTGACCACGTTGTAGCCGGTCCCCGGTGAGCCAACCTGCCAACCGATGCCGTTGGCGTAGTTGCCCGCCGCGCTGACCGCGAGCCGGCCCCCCTCCTGAACGATCGCGTCGAAGTAGCGGCGCGCCTCCTCGGCACCGGTGGCCGTGTCCTGCACGAGGCTGGTGTTGATCACGTCCGCGTCACCGCCGGACGCGGCGATGGCCCAGTCCGCGGCCGCGACGATCGCACGGTCGGTGCTCACCGACGGGCTGTAGCCACCTGTGCCCGACGAGACGATGAGCGCACCGGGCGCAACGCCACGGTACGTCGCGTTCTGTCCGGCAATCGCCCCCGCGACCCACGTCGGATGGTCGAAGGTGCCCCCGGTGGCGTAGGCCAGCGAGCCGGTCGTGCTGTGCGACGCCACGACGTGGCCGGCGAGGTCGCCCCCGGTTCGAACGTTGTGGTACTCCACCACGCCGACGCGGACGCCGGTGCCCTGGTCCCCGCTGCCGCTCGTCCAGTCCGCGTCCACGGTGGGGCCGGCGCTGCTCATGCTCGGCGCCCAGGTGCCCTCCAGCCCAAGGCTCGCCACGCCCCGCTCGTCGGCGAGGTCGGCGACCCGGTCGGCCGGCAGGTCCACGAACACGAGCGGCGTGGAGGTGCTCGCGTAGCCGATGCTGCCGCCGAGGGCGGCGACGCGCGCTGTGAAGGCCTGCTGGACCGATGCGTACGTGGTGGCCCGCGCGGCATCGAGCTCCGCACGGATGGAGCGCACGGTGGCGAGGTCATCGACCACGGGCCGGTCACCGCGCCACTCGAGCTCGGGATGGGCGGCGACGACCGCGGCCACGGCCGCGGTCGCATCGGCGTCGAGCCACACCGCGACCGGCAGCGCCTCGATCCCGGGTGCGGTCCGAATGGCGTCGCGCAGCGGCGCATCCGCCTTCGCATCGAGTGCCGACAGGGCAGCGACGGCCTGCTCATCGCGGGCGGTCAGGAGCTCAGCACCTCCGACCGACCCGTCAGGGGCGCGGTAGACGATCCGCAGCGTGCCGCTTCCCGGCTCCACGAGCTTGCCGACCCAGAGGATGGTGCCATCGACGGCGGTGGCCGTGCGCTCGTAGACGAGCTGCCATGCGTCCGCGCGGCTTCCCTCGGTCGCGGCCAGCCACTGCCGAGCGGCGTCGTACGGGGTGGCTGCGGATGCACGGTGCGGCAGCCCGAAGAGTCCGCTCACGGTCAGCACGGTTGCCACGAGCAGAGACGTTGCCGTTCGTCGCGCGCTTCGGGTCGATTGCATCGGTCCTGCCAGAACACGCCCCGTATGACATTGTCACACGCCGACGTTGGTCTCGAGCACACCCTACCCCGCCCAGCGCCGTGGGCATATGACCCGGTCGGGTACCCTGCGTGAAGATGACGATTGGCTTCGGCGAGCGCGCCAGGTTCGACGACGCGATCTACGCCGACCGGCTGGGCCGGGCTGCGGAAGCGGCCGGCGTGCGCGGGATCGACGCGCTGCTCGTCACGCCATCGGTCGATTTTCGGTACCTCGTCGGCTATGAGCCCCCGCCGCTGGAGCGCATCACCGCGCTCGTACTGCGCCCCGGCGAGCGAGCGATGCTGCTCGTACCACGTATCGAGGAGCCCCTCGCGATCCAGGAGCTCGCCGGGGTCGCCGGCGAGCTCGAGATCACGACCTGGGCGGATGGCGAGGATCCGTACCAGCTCATCCGGCGGTTGCTCGGGCCGGTGCGGCGGGTGGGGCTGCAGGACCAGATGTGGGCGCGCCATGCGTTGCGTCTGCGCGCCGCGCTCGATCCGATCGAGCTCATCGAGGCGGGGCGGGCGCTATCCGCGTTGCGCCGCATCAAGACCGCCGACGAGATCTTCCGCCTGCGGCGCGCTGCCGAGGTCGCCGACACCGTCATGCTGGCCGCGACCGGAACGCCGCTGGTGGGCGTCAGCGAGCGCGAGCTGGACGACAAGATTCGGCACCTGCTCGTCCTCTACGGTCACGAGTCGCCGGACTTCGCGATCGTCGGCTCGGGGCCGAACTCGGCCAGCCCCCATCACGTTCCCACCGACCGCGTCATCGCCGACGGTGACGCCATCGTCATCGACCTGGGCGGGACGCGCCTCGACTACTGCTCCGACACGACACGAACGGCGTGGTGCGGCGATCCGCCGCGCGAGTTCGAGCGGCTGCACGAGACGCTGCGCCTGGCACAGGCGGCGGCGTGCGACGCGGTGCGGCCCGGCATCCCGGCTTCGGAGATCGACCGCGTCGCGCGCGACGCCATCACCGAGGCTGGGTTCGGCCACTACTTCATCCACCGCACCGGCCACGGCATCGGCATGGAGACGCACGAGGAGCCGTACATCATCGCCGGCAACGACGAGCTGCTCGAGCCGGGAATGGCGTTCAGCATCGAGCCTGGGATCTACATTCCCAACCTGTGGGGAGCACGCATCGAGGACATCGTGGTGGTGACCACGGACGGCGGCGAGCGCCTCAACACCTCGGACACCGCGCTGCACCTCGTCGGCTGACCCTCGCCTCGTCCGCTGACCCTCGCCCTGCGCGTGGTCAGCCGCCGGATCCGTCGCGGTACGAGCCGACGAGCGCCACCAGCACGCCGTCGATCGCGTCGTTGGCCTCGCGCGCCGCGCCGGTCACGTCCCCGATGTCCGCCGCACGGCGCCGGAGGTGGGCGGTGATGGAATCGAGCACCGGTGATCGAAAGAAGAGGAACGCCTCCACGGTCTCGGCCAGGGTCAGCCCCGCCGCCGACGCCTCGCGACCATAGAGCGCGCCCATTTTCTCCGCCTCCTCGAGCAGCAGCTCACGCTCGGTGCGGTTGGCGGCCGCGACGTAGTCGATCACCAGCTGGAACGTGCGCTGCCCCCAGCGGCGGAAGTCGCCCCGCTGTTCCGGCGTGAGCCGTGCCTGCCACGGCTGTCCGGCGTAGCCGGTGCGCTGCATCCTGCGGTGCACGTCGCCACCGATCGTGGCGGTGGCCTCGGTGAGGCGCTCGACGTCGTAGCCGTGGCGCCGCGGGGCATTGATCATCGCCTCGAGGCTCGAGCGCAGGAAGCGGCGATGGCCGCCGGGCGTCTGGTAGCTCTGTACCTTGCCGCTGTCCGCCCAGCGGCGCATCGTGTCGGGGCCGACGCCCACCAGTCGCGCGGCCGCGCCGAGCGCCAGCCAGGGGTCGTCGACCGGGTGCATCGCCTATCCGCGCAGCTCGTCCGGGCTCACCGAGCCGAGGCGCTCCCAGAGCCGCACGATGGCGTCCATCCCACCGCGCACGTTCCCGAGCGGCATCCACTCGTTGGGGGAGTGGAAGTTGCCGTTCGGCGACGCGAAGCCGATGAGCACCGACTTGAGGCCCAGGTGGCTGTCGAGCGCGGCGACGACCGGCACCGACCCGCCGGAGCGGTGGTAGAGCGGCGCCTTGCCGAACGCGGCCTCGAGCGCCTCCGCGCCGAGTCGCACGCCGGGGTGGTCGAGCGGCGTGATGGCCGGTGCGCCACCATGGATGATCCTGACGCTCACCGTGACGGTCGACGGCGCGATCGCCTCGACGTGACGCTTGATGAGCTGCTCGATGCTGCGGAAGTCCTGGTCCGGCACGAGCCGCGTGCTGAACTTCGCCGCCGCCCAGGCGGGGATGATCGTCTTGGCGCCCTCGCCGGCGTAGCCGCCCCAGATGCCGTTGATGTCGAACGTCGGGCGGCCGCTCATGCGCTCCAGCAGCGACCACCCCTCCTCACCGTCGCCCCAGGCGGCGACCCCGATGCGCTTGCGCTCCACCTCTGCATCGAACGGCTGCTCGGCGTAGGCGGCCCGCTCGTCGTCGGTGAGGTCGCGGACGTCGTCGTAGAAGCCGGGGATGGTGACCCGGCCCGCATCGTCGGTGAGCGAGCCGAGCATCCGCACCAGGACGTTGGCCGGGTTGTCGACGCCACCACCAAACTGGCCCGAATGGAGATCCTGGTTCGCGGCGCGGACGCGCACCTCGAAATAGGCGATGCCCCGCAGGCCGTAGGTGATGGCGGGGGTCCCCTCGTCGTCCGCCATGTCCGAGTCGGAGACGATGGCGAGGTCCGCGGCGAGCAGCTCGGGGTGGTCGGCGATGAACTGCTCGGCCGGCTCCGAGCCGACCTCCTCGTCACCCTCGAAGAAGAAGCGGAGGTTGACCGGTGCGCCGCCGGCGCCTCGGATCCACGCCTCGGCGGCGGCGAGGTGCATGAACAGCTGCCCCTTGTCGTCGCCGGAGCCGCGGGCGTAGACGATGTCGTTCTCGTAGCGTGGCTCGAACGGCGGCCGTACCCACTCGTCGAGCGGGTCGGCCGGCTGCACGTCGTAATGGCAGTAGACGACGACGGTCGGGGCGTCGGGGCCCGCCCCCATCCACTCGCCGGTGACGATCGGGTGGCTGGCGGTCTCATGGACGGTGACGCCGTCGACGCCGATCTCGCGCAGCCAGTCGCCGACCCACTCGGCAGTGCGATGAACGTCGGCTCGCCGCTGTGGGTCGGCGGAGACCGACTCGATGCGGAGGAAGTCGTCGAGCCGCTTCAGGTGCGCGTCGGCATTGGCACGGAGGTGGGCAAGGGCGGCATCGAGCCCCGCGGCGGTATCGGTCTGGCTGGTGCTCATGGACCGATGATAGGGGTCCCGGCGGTCAGGTGAATGCGCCGACCAAGAACGCGACGAAGAGGGAGAGCGCCACGGCGGGCAGGAAGGCGAGGATCCGTAGGCCCAGCGGCCAGCCCGGTCCGCCCAAGATCGCGTAGGCCGGCACGGTGAACGGGAAGAGGATCGTGCCCGCGGACCACGCGACGCGGGACCGGAACGAGAGGTCGGGCCGATCCTGCACGTCGAGCCAGTAGGCGGCGATGACGATGAAGCCGCCGACGGCGGACAGCGCGAACAGCGCCCACACGAAGGGAAGCATCTGCGACCGATGCTAGCCGATCGGCGCTTCCAGCTCGCGACGCCGTGGGTCGACCCGTCGGAGCGCAAGGCACGCGCCGGCGACGAAGAGCGCGGCTACGAGGATGGCGAAGCGCGGCCCCACCTCCCGGCCGAGCAGCGCGCCCGCGATGTCCTGGGTCGGCCCGCCGACAAGGAGAAAGACCGGTCCGGCCATGGCGGTGCCGGCGTTCAGCACCCCCATGTAGCGGCCCGAGGTGTGCTTCGGGATGACGTCGGCCATGAGCGCCCAGTCGGCCGACAGGAAGACGCCCATCCCCATCCCGACCGGCACGAAGCCGGCGATCGCGAGCTCGCGACTTGGAGCGGCCGCGACCGCGAGGAGGCCGATCCCCGCGATCGCCCCCGCGGCCCAGATGACGCGCCGCCGCCCGTATCGGTCCGACAGGCGCCCGCCGGGCACGGCAGCGACGAGCGTCGCCACGCCGACGATGATGGTCGCCAGGAAGACGGTCGCATTCGCCTCGCTGTCGCTGAGCCCGTGGACGCGCTCGAAGTACGGCGTCGCGAGCGTCGTGACGTTGTACGCCCCGAGGAAGAGGAGGCGCACCAGGAGCAGCCAGAGAACGTTCGACTCGTGGAGGATCTCGCGGTCCCACGCGGAGCGCGCGATCCGCATCCAGGAGGCGGGCCGCGGCGGCGCCGCACGGCCCTCGTCGACGAGGCTGACGAGCAGCACCATCGTCACCGCCTCCACCGCGCCCAGCGCGATGACGCCCGGGACCGAGGTGGCGCCGCCAAGCGTGGCGATCCCGACCCCGACGACGGTGCCGAGCACGAGCATCAGGCCCATCAGGCCGCTCGCGGTGCCGACCTGGCGTGCCGGGACGAGGTCCGGGACATAGCCCTGGAACGGTCCCTGGGCGAGGTTCGAGCTGAGCTGGAGCAGGAAGTAGAAGGCCAGCATCGCGAGGACGTCGCTCGACATGGCGAAGCCGGCAAGGAAGACGAGGTCGAGGACCGTCCCGGCCACGATGTACGGTTTGCGGCGCCCCCAGCGCGTCACCGTGTAGTCGGAGATCATGCCGATCGTCGGCTGCACGATGATCGGCGCCACCGCACCGACGGCGATCACCAGCGCCAGGAGGACACCCTGCGCGCCCGGGTTCAGCGCGTCGACGCGCTGCGGGATGACGATCGTGTTCAGGCCGCCCCAGATCGTCTGGATCCCCAGCCAGTACACCGACAGGGCCAGCAGCTGCCGCATCGGCAGCGACGGGGGTGCGCCGCCGGGGACAACTCGTGGTGCGCGTGCCGGCTCCATCGGCGCGATCATCGCAGGTCGCGCGACGCGGTCGCGCGACGCGGCCGCGCGACGCGGCCACTGCAGCCGGACCGGTATCGTCGCGTGGCTGATGACGATTTCTCGCCGCGCGCCGCTCGCGTCCCGTCCGCCCGCGCTCCGACGGCCGGACGTCGTGCGCTACCTCACCGCCCGCTTCATCTCCTCGCTGGCCGTGCAGATGCTCGTCGTGGCGGTCGGCTACCAGGTCTACGCGGTGACGGGCAGCGCGCTCGACCTGGGACTCATCGGGCTGTCGCAGTTCCTGCCGTTCATCGTCCTTGCGCTGCCGGCCGGGCACGTCGCCGATGTCGTCGACCGCCGCCGGATCCTGGCGATCACGCTGGGCCTCCTCGTCGTGGTCGCCGTGGGGCTGGCGGCGGTCGCCGCGTCCCGCCCCACCGATGCGACACCTGTGCTGCTGCTCATGGCGCTCTTCGGCGCGGCTCGCGCGTTCTCCGCCCCGGCCAGCCAGTCGATCCTCGTCAACCTCGTCCCGGCCGGCGAGTTCGGCAATGCCGTGGCTCTCAGCTCGTCGACGTACCAGGTGGCGACAGTCGTGGGGCCAGCGCTGGGCGGGGTGCTGCTCCTCGCCGGAACCACGACCGTCTACGGCGTGGTGGCGGCGATGCTGGCACTCTCGACCGTGCTCGTCGCGGTACTGCGGTCCGGCGGCCGGGAGGCGGATGCCGTCGCCGAGCCGATGTCGGCCCGCTCCCTCTTCTCCGGCATCGGCTTCGTCCGTTCGCGGCCGATCGTGCTCGGGTCGATCTCGCTCGACATGTTCGCCGTCCTCTTCGGCGGTGCGACGGCGCTGCTGCCGATCTACGCCGCCGACATCCTGCACGTCGGTCCCGACGGGCTCGGGTTGCTGCGCGCCGGGCCGGCGGTCGGCGCGACGGTGGTCGGGGCGCTGCTGGCGACGCGATCGCTCGATCATCGCCTCGGCGCCTGGCTGTTCGGCGGCGTGGCCGGCTTCGGTGTGGCAACGGTGGTCTTCGCCGTCTCGACCGCCTTCTTCGTTTCCCTGCTCGCACTGGTGGTGATGGGTGCCGCGGACATGGTCAGCGTCTACGTGCGCCACTCCCTCGTCCAGCTCGTGACGCCGGATGCCATCCGCGGCCGCGTGAGCGCCGTCAACGCCGTCTTCATCAACGCCAGCAACGAGCTCGGTGAGTTCGAGTCCGGGCTCACCGCCAGTTGGTGGGGTGCCGCGGCCGCCGCCACGGTGGGCGGCGTGGCCGTGATCGGTGTGGCGGTGGTCTGGGCGGTCGCGTTCCCCATGCTGCGGCGGCTCGACCGATTCCCTGAGCCCGGGTCGTCCGCGCCCGAGCCCGGGGCGGCGGCCAAGTGAGTCGGCCCACCGCGCGCCACGGGGGCGGTGGGGGACTCGCCGCCGGAGCGGAGTAGAATCGCCACCGCATGTTCATTGACCCCATCGCCTTCCACCTCGGGCCGCTCGCGGTCCACTGGTACGGCATCATCATCGCCAGCGCGGTGCTGCTCGGGGCAGTCATCGGCACCATGGAGGCACGTCGCCGCGGCGAGGATCCGGAGCGCGGTTGGTCGATGCTGCTGCTCGTTATCGTCACCGCCGTCATCGGTGCGCGGCTCTACCACGTCATTCATATGTGGGGCTACTACTCCCAGCACCCGGACCTGATCCTCCAGGTCTGGAACGGCGGGATCGGGATTCCCGGCGCGGTCATCGGCGGCGCGGCGGGCATCTGGTGGTACACCCGCAGCAACGCCCTCAACACGGCCCGTTGGCTCGACATCTTCGCCCCGGCGCTCCTCCTCGGCCAGGCAGTGGGCCGACTCGGCAACTTCGTCAACCAGGAGTTGTACGGACCGCCGACCCAGCTCTGCGGGCAGAACGGCTACCTGCCCTGTCTGCCGTTCGGGATCCAGATCGACGCGGCGCATCGCGCCGGCACGCCGTGGGACGCCATCAACTTCCCCGTCGACACGACCCAGTTCGTTCCGATGTTCGCCTACGAGGCGATCCTCAACCTCGTCGGCATGGCGGTCCTGCTCATCGTGGCGCGCCGGTTCGGGCGGCGACTCTTCGACGGCGACATTGCTCTGCTCTACATCATCTGGTACGGCGCGGTGCGGTCGCTGCTGGAGGGCTACCGGGTCAACAACTGGTACATCGGTCCATTTCCGACCGCGGTCTGGATCGGGATCGCCGGCATCATCCTCGCCGGCGGCTTCCTCATCCTGCGCCACGTTCGTGGCTGGGGCACGCCGGGCGCCTGGATGGACCGATCAGAACCGACCGATGATCCCGACGCGACACCGCAGCACGCCGCGGAGCCGTCACCTGGCTGAGCGGCCGGGCATCCTGCCCGATGTCACCGCCGCCATCGGCGACACCCCGCTCATCGCCCTCGATCGCCTTGCGGCGGGCGTGGCGCCGCGCATCGTCGCCAAGCTGGAGAGCGTCAACCCC
>JBBRWZ010000048.1:0-17841 GCA_038248895.1 Candidatus Limnocylindria bacterium
GGCGACCGCACGCTGTTCTACCGCAAGGCGCTGCCGGACCCCGATGCCCCGGTGGACCCGCTCAGCGGCCAACCGACGCGCTGGACCGATGCCATCTTCGTGGCGGTCAACTGCGATCCCACCGCGGCGCAGACCGCGATCCTGCACCCGGACCTGCCGGCCATCGGCATCGGCTGGGACGAGTCGTACCGCATCACCGACCTCATGACCGGGCAGGCGCGCGTCGAGCGCGGCGCCGACATCGCGGTCGACCTCAACCCGGCGGGGGAGACGTTCCGGATCTTCACCATCACGCCGCTCCCTGCTCGCTAGGACAGGAGTTCACGAGTGCCGCCCAGACCGATGCCCCAGGCCGACGACGCCCTCGCCCCCGGCGCGGTGCCCCTCACCGACGGCACCGTGCCGGTCGATCGCGAGGATGCGCTCTGGTACAAGGACGCGATCATCTACCAGCTCCACGTGAAGGCGTTCCACGACTCGACCGACGATGGCGTGGGCGACTTTGCGGGGCTGACCTCCAAGCTCGACTATATCGCCGACCTGGGCGTGACCGCCATCTGGCTGCTGCCGTTCTACCCGTCGCCGCTGCGTGACGACGGCTACGACATCGCCGACTACCTGGACGTCCATTCCGACTACGGGACGCTGCGCGAGTTCCGCACCTTCGTCCGCGAGGCGCACCGTCGCGGGCTGCGCGTCATCACCGAGCTGGTGGTGAACCACACCAGCGACCAGCACGCCTGGTTCGCCGAGTCCCGCGCCGACCGCGACAGTGCCAAGCGCGACTGGTACGTCTGGAGCGACGACGACACGAAGTACGCGGATGCCCGCGTCATCTTCACCGATACCGAGCAGTCGAACTGGGCGTGGGACCCCGGCTCGCAGCAGCATTACTGGCATCGGTTCTTCAGCCATCAGCCGGACCTGAACTACGACAACCCACAGGTCATCCGGGCGGTGATGCGGGTGATGCGGTTCTGGCTCGACCTCGGCGTGGATGGCCTGCGCCTGGATGCCGTCCCGTACCTCGTCGAGCGCGAGGGGACGAACTGCGAGAACCTGCCCGAGACCCACGACGTGCTGCGGCGCCTGCGGGCGGCGATGGATGCGCGGCACCCCGGGCGGATGCTCCTCGCCGAGGCGAACCAGTGGCCGCCCGACGTGCGCCCCTACTTCGGCGACGGGGACGAGTGCCACATGGCGTTCCACTTTCCCCTCATGCCGCGCATCTGGATCGCGCTGCGGCGGGAGGATCGGTACCCGATCGTCGAGATCATGGAGCAGACGCCGGACATCCCGCCCTCGTCGCAGTGGGCGATCTTCCTCCGCAACCACGACGAGCTGACGCTCGAGATGGTCACCGACGAGGAGCGTGACTACATGTGGTCCGAGTACGCGTCGGATCGTCGCGCGCGCATCAACCTGGGCATCCGCCGCCGGCTGGCACCACTCGTCGACAACAGCCGGCGCCGGATCGAGCTCCTCAACTCGCTCCTCTTCAGCATGCCCGGCACGCCGGTCGTGTACTACGGCGACGAGCTCGGAATGGGCGACAACGTCTACCTCGGTGACCGCAACGGCGTCCGCACCCCGATGCAATGGACCAGCGACCGCAACGCTGGCTTCTCGCGCGCCGACGTGCACGCCCTCTACTCGCCGCTGATCAGCGACCCGGTCTACGGCTACCAGGCGGTCAACGTCGAGGCGCAGGACCGGGTCCCCGGCTCGCTGCTCAACTGGATGAAGCGGCTGATGCGCGTCCGCAAGCAGTACCCCGTCTTCGGTCGCGGCACGCTGACGTTCCTGCATCCGGAGAACCGCCGCGTGCTCGCCTACCTGCGCCGACACGAAGAGACCACCATCCTCTGCGTCGCCAACCTGTCGCGCTTCGCGCAGTACGTGGAGCTCGACATGTCGGAATTTGCCGGACGGGTACTCGTGGAGCTCATCGGCCGCGTCCACTTCCCCCGCATCGGCGAGCTGCCCTACCTGCTCACCCTGGGACCGCACGACTTCTACTGGTTCGAGCTGACCGATGGCGACGGGTGACGCCATCGCCCCCACTCCCGACTGGATTGCCGCGCAGCGCTGGTTCCGGTCCAAGTCGCGGCCGATCGCCGAGGTGGCGCTGACCGATACGGCGCGGCTCACCGATACCGCCGAGCTCGCGTTGGCCTCGGTCACGTACCGCGACGGCGGCGCGCCTGAGGCCTACCTGCTCGTGGTCGATGCCGATGGCGCCGAGCCACGGGACGGCGGCGGAGCCTGGCGAGCCATCGTGGCCGGCATGGCGGCCGGTGCCGAGATCGACGGCCGCCATGGATGCTTCCGCTTCGATGCCACGCCGGCGCTCGCCGAGCTCGTGCCCAGCGCCGCGACGGCCGTCGCCGTGCTCGACGAGCGACGCCTCGGGGTGGAGCAGAGCAACACCAGCGTCGTCCTCGGCGAGCGCCTCATCCTGAAGCTGTTTCGGCTCCTCGAGCCGGGCGTCAACCCGGACGTGGAGATCGGACGCTTCCTGGGCGAGGTGGCATTCGTCGAGACGCCGGCGCTCGCCGGCTCGGCCACGTACCGGCCCGCCTCGGGCGAGCCATGCGCGGCGGCCATCCTCCAGGCCTACGCGCCGGCACGCGGCGATGCGTGGGGCCAGCTGACCGGCCTCCTCACCACCGATCCGGCCGCTGCCACGCGCGCGGCGGGCGCCATCGGTGCGTTGACACGTCGCCTCCACGACGCGCTGGCGAGCCGCCCCGACGATCCCGCCTTTCCGGCGCGGCCCGCGACCACCGCCGAGACGGGCGGCTGGCGTGCGTCCGCCGAGGCGCAGCTCGCGCGGGCGGTGGAGGCACTGGCGGGCGATCCACGGGCGCGGGCGCGACTGCTGGCCGTCGCCGATGCCCTGCGGGCACGGTTCGCGGACGCCTTCGGGCGTGCCACCGGCGATGCGCTCGTCTCCCGCATCCACGGCGACTACCACCTCGGACAGCTGCTCGCCACCGAGCGCGGCTACCTCGCGATCGACTTCGAGGGCGAGCCGGCGCGACCGCTCGCCGAGCGCCGCGCGCCGACATCGCCCCTGCGCGACGTGGCGGGGATGCTCCGCTCCCTCGACTACGCGGCGCGCAGCGTGGAGCGGGCCACGCCGCCGGCGGGCTCCGATGCGGCTCGCTGGCTCGGGGAGGCGCGGCGCGCGTTCCTCGCCGGCTACGGCGAGATGGGTCCGTCCGATATCGCGCTGGTGGAGGCGTTCGAGCTGGAGAAGGCCTGCTACGAGGTCCGCTACGAGGCGAACAACCGCCCCGGCTGGCTCTGGCTGCCGCTCGAGGCGATCGAGCGGCTCGCGGCAGGCGTCGCCGCGTCCCACGTGCGCTACGCTTAGTGGACCGCATGACGTTCGCCCGCCCACCCTTGCTGTCCGCCATCCGCCGCGCCGCGCCGCGCGCGGCCGTGCGTCGAGCCGCCGCCTCCCGGTGAGGGTCTGGCGCGGCGCCCCGTATCCGCTCGGGGCGACCTGGGACGGGAGCGGTGTCAACTTCGCGCTCTACAGCGAGCACGCGAGCGGGGTGCTCCTCTGCCTCTTCGATGGCGACGGCGTCGAGCAGCAGGTCCGGATGAGCAACCGCACGGACCTCGTCTGGCACTGCTACCTGCCCGACGCGCGACCGGGCCAGCGCTACGGCTATCGCGTCGAAGGGCGGTACGCGCCGGCCAGCGGACATCGGTTCAACCCCGCCAAGCTGCTCATCGACCCGTATGCCAAGCGGCTCGACGGCACCGTGGCGTGGAGCGACAGCCTCTTCGGCTACCGCATCGGCGGCGCGGACGACGAAGCGGACGATCGCGACTCCGCCGACGGCATACCGAAGAGCATCGTCCTCAACCCGGCCTTCGTCTGGGGCAACGACCGGGCGCTGCACACCCCACTCGAGGCATCGGTCATCTACGAGGTCCACGTCAAGGGCTTCACCGAGCGCCATCCCGAGGTTCCCGAGGAGCTGCGCGGGACGTACGCCGGGCTGGCCTCGGAGGCACCGCTGGACCACCTCGTGCGGCTCGGCGTGACCGCCGTGGAGCTGCTGCCGGTGCATCACCGCGTCAACGACCGGCACCTGGTGGAACGTGGCCTCGCGAACTATTGGGGCTACAACACCATCGGCTTCTTCGCGCCGCACAGCGCCTACGCCGCCACCGGCGAGCCGGTGAGCGAGTTCAAGACGATGGTGAAGCGCCTCCACGAGGCGGGGATCGAGATCATCCTCGACGTCGTCTACAACCACACCGGCGAGGGCAACCACCTGGGCCCCACGCTCAGCTTCCGCGGCATCGACAACAGCTCGTACTATCGCCTCAGCCCGGCGGACCCGCGCTACTACGTCGACTACACCGGGACCGGCAATACGCTCGACGGCACGAGCCCGCGAGTGCTGCAGCTGATCATGGACTCGCTGCGCTACTGGGTACTGGAGATGCACGTCGACGGCTTCCGCTTCGACCTCGCCTCCGCGCTGGCGCGCGAGATGTACGACGTCGACAAGCTGGGCGCCTTCTTCGACATCATCCACCAGGACCCGGTCATCTCGCAGGTGAAGCTCATCGCCGAGCCGTGGGACCTGGGGCCCGGCGGCTACCAGGTGGGCAACTTCCCGGTCGGCTGGACGGAGTGGAACGGGCGCTACCGCGACACGGTGCGCCGCTTCTGGAAGGGCATCGGCGGCCAGGCGGCGGAGCTGGCGTATCGGCTCACCGGGTCGTCCGATCTCTACGCGGAGTCGGGTCGCAGCCCGCACGCCAGCATCAACTTCGTCACCGCGCACGACGGTTTCACGCTGCATGACCTCGTCAGCTACGAGCAGAAGCACAACGAGGCCAACGGCGAGGACAACCGCGACGGCGACAACAACAACGAGAGCATGAACTTCGGCGTCGAGGGCGAGACCGATGACGAGGCGATCAACGAGGCGCGGCAGAAGCAGAAGCGGAACATCCTCGCCACCCTGATCCTCAGCCAGGGCGTGCCGATGCTCCTCGGCGGCGACGAGCTGGGCCGGACGCAGCAGGGCAACAACAACGGCTACGCGCAGGACAACGAGACGAGCTGGTTCGACTGGGAGCTGTCGCGCCGCGACCGCCAGCTCCTCTCCTTCACGCGCGCCCTGATCCGCTTCTTCAAGGGGCACCCGGTGCTGCGGCGGCGCGACTTCTTCCAGGGACGCCAGATCCGCGGCTCGCGGGTCAAGGACCTGACCTGGTACGGCCCCGATGGCGGGGAGATGACCGACGAGACGTGGAGCGCGCCGGGCGTGCGCACGCTCGGGTTGCAGCTGGCCGGCGACGCCATCGAGGAGCGCGGTCCACGCGGCGAGCAGATCGCCGACGACACGTTGCTCGTCATCCTCAATGCCAACGACCGGCCGGCCGGCTTCACGCTCCCGAACCACGGTGCCGCTCGCCGCTGGGAGGTGGTGTTCGACACGGTGCACACGACGTTCACCGCGGCGCATGCGGAGTACGACGGCGGTGCCCTCTACCACGTGGCGGAACGGTCCGTGGTCTGCCTGCGCCGCCTCCCGCGGGCGCGCCACTCGCCGGAGGGATGACCGTCCCGGAACGCCACGTGCCATCCCCGGCCCCCATGACCGCACCCGCCCTCCGTGCCACGTACCGCGTCCAGCTGCACGCCGGCTTCACGTTCGACGCTGCGGCCGCCATCGTCCCGTACCTGGCCCGGCTGGGGATCAGCCACCTCTACGTTTCGCCGATCCTGCAGGCGGCGCCGGGGTCGACGCACGGCTACGACGTGATCGACCACGGAGCGCTCAACGCCGAGCTCGGCGGCGCGGACGGCTTCGGACGCCTGACCGATGCGCTCGCGGCCCATGGCCTGGGCCTGGTCGTCGACGTCGTGCCGAACCACATGGCGATCTCCGGGGAGCAGAACCGCTGGTGGTGGGATCTTCTCGAACACGGACCGGCGAGCCGCTACGCCGACCATTTCGACGTCGACTGGGACCCGCCGGAGAGCCGCCTGCGCAACGTGATCCTGCTGCCCGTCCTGCCGGACCACTACGGGCGGGTGCTGGAGGCAGGGGAGATCCGCCTGGCGCGCGATGGCGGCCGCCTGCTGGTGGAGCACGGCGAGCGTCGCTTCCCGGTCGACCCGTCGACCATTGGGCCGATCGTCGCGGCCGCCGGCCGCGCCGCGGGATCCGACGAGCTCGCGTTCGTGGGCGCGGCGCTCGGCGAGCTTCCGTCCTCGACAACCTCAGATCGCGAGCTCGTGGCCCGCCGCCAGCGGGACGCCGACGTGCTCGGGGCGCGCCTCGCCGAGCTGCTCGCCGCCGATCCGGCCATCGCTGCGGCGCTCGACGTGGAGGTGGCCGGGCTGGACGCCGAGGTCGAGCGGCTGGATGCCCTGCTCGAGGCGCAGAACTACCGGCTCGCGTTCTGGCGTGCCGCGTCCCGTGATCTCGGCTACCGCCGCTTCTTCGATATCGACGAGTTGGTCGGGCTGCGGATGGAGGACGAGCGCGTCTTCGCGCGGACGCACGAGCTGATCCTGCGCCTCGTCGACGATGGCCTGATCGACGGCCTGCGGATCGACCATCCCGACGGGCTGCGTGATCCCGCCGGCTACTTCGAACGGCTGCGCGCCGCCGCCCCCGACGCGTGGATCGTGGCCGAGAAGATCCTGGAGCTGCACGAGCCGCTGCCGGTGAGCTGGGCCATCGACGGGACGACCGGCTACCGGTTCGCGAACCTCGCCACCGGCGTGCTTGTCGACGCGGCGGGCGAAGCGCCGCTCAGCGCGGCATGGGACGCGGTGGCGGATGCCGGTCCCGGCTGGGAGGAGCTGGTCCACGACGCGCGGGTGGACGTGCTCGGATCGGTGCTCGGCAGCGACGTCAACCGGCTGGCAGACCTGTTCCTGGCGGTGTGCGAGGCGAACCGCCGCTACCGGGACTTCACCCGTCACGAGCTGCACCAGGCGCTGCGCGAGGTGGCGGCGGCGATGCCGGTGTACCGCAGCTACGTGCGTGCGCGCGACGGCCTTGTGACCGATGCGGACCGCGCCACCATCGGCGCTGCCGTCGCCGCCGCCACCGCGGCGCGGCCGGACCTGGACCCCGAGCTGTTCACGCTCCTCCAACGGATCCTCAGCCTGGAGGTCGACGGCCGGCTGGCCGGCGAGCTGGCGATGCGGTTCCAGCAGCTGACCCCCGCGGCGATGGCGAAGGGCGTGGAAGACACCGCGTTCTACCGCCATCATCGGCTGGTGGCGCTCAACGAGGTCGGCGGCGACCCGGGCCGTTTCGGGACCGATGTCGCCGCGTTCCACGCCGCGATCCTTGCCGACGCGCCGTGGCCACGCACGATGCGCACGCTGTCGACGCACGACACGAAGCGCAGCGCCGACGTCCGTGCCCGCCTGGTGCAGCTCGCGGCCGATCCGATGGCATGGACGGCGGCGGTGGAGCGGCTGCACATCGCGAGCGAACCGCACCGCACGGGGCCGGAGCTGCCCACCGCCGCCGACGCCTACCTCCTCTTCCAGGTCGTCGTCGGCGCGTGGCCGATCGATGCGGACCGCACCGCCGCCTACATGGCCAAGGCGACGAAGGAGGCGAAGCTGCGCACGTCGTGGACCGCGCCCGACGAGGCGTACGACGCGGCAGTGGAGCGGCTCGTGCGCGGTGCGCTCGGTGACCCGACGTTCCGGGCGGCGGTCGACGACGTGGCCGCGCCGTTGCTCGAGCCGGGGCGGGTCGCCGCTCTTGCGCAGCTCCTGCTGCAGCTCACCGTCCCGGGTGTACCGGACGTCTATCAGGGGAGCGAGCTGTGGGACCTCTCGCTCGTGGATCCGGACAACCGACGCCCGGTCGACTACAGGGCGCGCGATGCGTTGCTGGCGGAGGTGCTGGGGATGGACGCCCCGGCGGCAGCCGCGCGCCTCCAAGACGGCGTGGCCAAGCTGTGGCTCCTGCAACGGGCACTCGCCCTGCGCGAGCGGCGGCCAGACGTTCTCGGGCCCGCCGCCGCGTACGAGCCGCTCGCCTTCAGCGGCCGCCAGGCGGATGCCATGCTGGGCTTCGTGCGCGGCGCCGCCGCGATCAGCATCGTCCCGCGCCTGCCGCTGCGCATCGCGCGCGACGGCTGGGGCGATACCGCCGTCGAGCTGCCGCCGGGGAGGTGGACGGGACTGGATGGTGCCCGGCATGCCGGGCGCACGGACCTTGCCGACCTGACGGCCACCTTCCCAGTGGCCCTGCTCGAGCGCGACGCGTGAGCGGCGCGCCATCGGTCTGGGCCCCCAACGCAGGCCGCGTCGAGCTCGTGCTAGGTGACGAGCGGCTGCCGATGCGGGCCGATGATGCGGGCTGGTGGCACGCCGCGCGCAGCCTCGCGCCCGGCATGGACTACGCCTTCGCGCTCGACGGCGGCAGCGCTCTTCCGGACCCGCGCTCGCCGTCGCAGCCGCACGGGGTCCACGGCGTGTCGCGGACCGTCGACCACGCGGCCTTTGCCTGGGGCGACGCCGGCTGGTCCGCGCCGCCGCTCGCGGACGGCGTGATCTACGAGCTGCACGTCGGGACGTTCACCGCCGCCGGCACGTTCGACGCGGCGATCGCGCGCCTCGACGACCTCGTGCGCCTGGGGATCACCCACGTCGAGCTGCTGCCGGTGTGCGAGTTCAGCGGGGACCGTGGCTGGGGCTACGACGGCGTGGACCTGTTCGCGCCGCACCGCGCCTACGGCGGTCCCGACGGCCTGAAGCGACTCGTCGACGCCGCGCATCGCCGCGGCCTGGCGATCCTCGTCGACGTCGTCTACAACCACCTCGGGCCGGAGGGCAACTACCTCGCGCGCTTCGGACCGTACTTCACCGATCGCTACGTCACGCCCTGGGGCGACGCCGTGAACTTCGATGGTCCCGGCAGTGATGAGGTGCGTCGCTTCGTCGTCGACAACGCGTGCATGTGGCTGCGTGACTACCACGCCGATGGCCTGCGCATCGATGCGATGCAGGCGATCTTCGACATGCGCGCGATCCACATCGGTGAGGAGATCGCCGCCGCCGTCCACGACCTTGGCGCCGCACTGGGGCGGCGGCTCATCGTCACCGCCGAGTCGGACCTCAACGACCCACGCCTCGTCCGCCCACCCGAGGCGGGTGGCTACGGCTTCGACGCGATCTGGGCCGACGACGTGCACCACGCCTTTCACGCCACCCTGACCGGCGAAGCCAGCGGCTACTACGCCGATTTCACCGATCCGCAGCTCGTCGCAGAGGCGATGCATGAGCCGTTCCTGTATGCCGACCGCTACCAGCCGACCCGCGGTCGCCGCTTCGGGCGCCCGCCCGGCGACCTCCCCGGGGATCGCTTCGTGGCCTTCCTCCAGAACCACGACCAGGTCGGGAACCGGGCGCGGGGGGACCGGCTGGCTGCGCTCGCAGGACCGGGTCGAGCTCGGATCGGCGCCGCGCTGCTGTTCACCGCGCCGTACGTGCCGCTCCTCTTCCAGGGCGAGGCGTGGGGTACTGAGGCGCCGTTCGCGTACTTCACCGGTCACGAGTCGGATGCGCTGGCGGATGCCGTTCGCCGCGGCCGGCGACAGGAGTTTGCCGCCTTCGGCTGGGACGCGGTGGCGATCCCGGATCCACAGGCGCCGGACACGCACAGCGCCTCGGTCCTGCCGTGGGTTGACCGCGATGAACCGGAGCATGGGGCGCTCCTCGACTGGCACACGGCCCTCATCCGCCTCCGGCGCGACGAGCCGGCGCTGCGGGACGGCGATCGTGGGGCGGTGCACGCCACCCTCGACGCCGACCACGTGCTGCGCGTCGAGCGCGGCCCGGTCACCGTCCTCGCCAACCTCGGCGCCGCGACGCGGTCCGCGCCGGTGGACGGGGAGATCGTTGTCGCCTGGCCATCGGGCGCGACCGTCGATGACGGAGTGGTGACGCTGCCGCCGGATGGCGTGGTCGTCGCCCGCGCCGGGTCGCAGCGATGAGCGCCGCGGCGGGCGAGAAGCTCGTCGAACCGACGTATGTCGACGCCTTCGACGTCAGGCGTGAGGTCGCCGCCGGTGTCCGCGAGCGGGTCCTGGCCGCGATGGGGCTCGACCGCGACGCGCCTCCGCCGCTCAGCGACCACGTGGCGATCGTCGCGCCCGGCGAGCGGCTGCCGGTCGCAGGCGTGGTCGAGCTCGAGGATGGCACCCCGCTCCCCGGCGGTGATCGCCTGCCGCGCGATGTCCCCTATGGCTATCACCACCTCCATCCCGCTGCCGGCCCGGATCGGCTGCTCCTCACCGGGCCCGGTCGCTGTCACCTTCCCGCGGGCATCCGCGCGTGGGGCTGGGCCGTGCAGCTCGCCACGCTCCGGTCCGCCGCGAGCTGGGGGATCGGCGACCTCGACGACCTGGCGCGGCTGGAGGCGTGGACGGCGGCGCAGGGCGGCGGCTTCGTCGCGGTCAGCCCACTATCCGCGCCCAACCCGGGTCCGGACCCCGAGCCGAGTCCCTACTACCCGAGCACGCGGCGCTTCGGCAACCCCCTCCATATCGCCGTCGAGCGCGTCCCGGGCGCCGAGGCACTGGGCGTCGCGCTGGAGGGGCACGCGCGCGCCGGCCGCGAGCTGAACGCATCCGGGGTCATCGAGCGTGGGGCGGTGCTGGCCGCCAAGCTGCAGGCCCTCGAGGCGATCCATGCCCAGCGCGCGGAGCACGATCGCTTCGAGGCGTGGCGCGCCCGCGAGGGAACGGCGCTCGAGCGGTGGGCCACGTTTGCGACGCTGACCGAGGTGCACGGTGCCGGCTGGCGGAGCTGGCCGCCGCAGTTCCACGACCCCGACGGCGCTGCCGTCGCGGACTTCGCCGCACAGCATCAGTTGCGCGTCGCGTTCCATGCCTGGGTGCAGTGGTGCTTCGATGCGCAGCTCGCAGCCGCGTCGCAGACGGTGCGGCGCATCGCCGACATGCCGGTGGGCGTCGACCCCGGCGGCTTTGACGCATGGGACTGGCAGGACCAGCTCGCGCACGGCGCCTCCATCGGCGCGCCGCCGGATCGGTTCAACGCGGCCGGCCAGGATTGGGGCCTGCCGCCACTCATCCCGCACCGGCTGCGCGAGGCCGGCTACCGACCCTTCATCGAGACGATCCGCGCCCAGCTGCGCCACGCCGGCGGATTGCGCATCGACCACGTCCTTGGCCTCTTCCGCCTGTGGTGGGTGCCGGCCGGCGGCGGTCCGGCGATGGGAGCCTATGTCCGCTCGGCGACCCGGGAGCTGCTCGAGATCGTCGCGATCGAGAGCGAGCGCTCCGGCGCGGTGATCATCGGCGAGGACCTCGGGACGGTCCCGCGCGGCGTGCGGGCCGAGCTCCGCCGGCGACGCGTGCTATCGACACGGCTGGCGGTGTTCGAGCGCGTTCCGCCCGCGCGTTACCCGCGTGACGCGTTCACGGCGGTGACGACCCACGACCTGCCGACCGTGGCCGGTATCTGGACCGGCGTCGATCTCGATGACCAGGCGGCGGCCGGCATCGTCCCGGATCGCGACGCGCTCGCCCTCCTCCGTGAGCGCCTCGCCCGCGTCGCGGGGGTGACCGATGCGGCGTCGCCGCACGACGTCGTCATCGACGCGCATCGTGCGCTGGCGGGATCGCCCGCCTCGCTGGTGGCGGCCTCGCTGGAGGACGCGGTCGGGGAGCGGCACCGCCCGAACATCCCGGGCACGACCCGCATGCAGCGTGACAACTGGTCCTCCCCACTGGCCCGCTCACTCGAGGAGCTCGTGCTGGACCCGGGCGTCGCCGCGCTCGTCGCCGCGTTGCGCCGCTGAGCGGTCGCTAGCGCTCGACGCGCCGCTGAGCGGTCGCTACCGCTCGACGCGCCGCAGGATGAGGCCGGCGAGCGGCGGCAGGGTGAGGACGGCCGAGGCGGGCTGTCCGTGCCATGGCTCGTCGGCGCTCGCGACGACGCCGCCGAGGTTGCCGAGGTTCGAGCCGCCGTAGTGCTCCGAGTCCGAGTTGAGGACCTCGGCCCAGGTGCCCGCCCGCGGCAGGCCGACCCGGTAGCCGTGGCGCGGGATCGGCGTCAGGTTGAGGATGACGACCGCCTCGTCGTCGTCGGCGCGGCGTATCCACGCATACACGGACGCCTCTACATCGGTCGCGTCGATCCATGCGAAGCCCTCGGGATCGTGGTCCGCGCCCCAGAGGGCGGGCGTCGCGCCGTAGACGCGGCCGAGGTCCTCCATGAAGCGGACCATGCCGCCGTGCATCGGTGTCTCCTGGAGGTCCCAGGGCAGGGCGCGCTCCTCCGACCACTCGTCGCGCATCCCGAGCTCGATGCCCATGAAGAGCAGCTTCTTGCCCGGCTGGGCCCACATGTCGACGAGGAGGGCGCGCAGGTTGGCGAAGCGCTGCCACTCGTCGCCGGGCATCTTGTTGAGCAGCGAGCCCTTGCCGTGCACCACCTCGTCGTGGCTCAGCGGCAGGACGAACTGCTCGGAGTCCTTGTAGAGGCCGCGGAACGTGATCCGGTCGTGGTGATAGCGGCGGTGCACCGGCTGCGTGCTGAAATAGTCGAGCGTGTCGTGCATCCAGCCCATGTCCCACTTGAAGCCGAAGCCGATGCCGCCGAGGTACGTCGGGCGGGTGATGCCGCCGAAGGCGGTCGACTCCTCGGCGATGGTGACGACCCCCGGATGGCGGCCGTAGACGCGCTCGTTCATCTCGCGCAGAAAGGCGATGGCATCGAGGTTCTCGCGCCCACCGTACTGGTTCGGGAGCCACTCCCCGGCCTTGCGCGAGTAGTCGAGGTAGAGCATCGAGGCGACGGCATCGACGCGCAGCCCATCGACGTGGTAGCGCTCGCACCAGAAGAGGGCGTTGGCGACCAGGAAGTTGCGCACCTCGGGACGCCCGAAGTCGAAGATGAGTGTGCCCCAGTCCGGATGCTCGCCGCGCCGCGGGTCGGCGTGCTCGTACAGAGCGCTGCCGTCGAAGCGGCGCAGGGCAAAGTCATCGGTCGGGAAGTGGGCGGGCACCCAGTCGACGATGACGCCGATGCCCGCGTTGTGGAGCATGTCGACCATGGTCGCGAAGTCGTCGGGCGAGCCGAAACGCGCCGTGGGGGCGTAGTAGCCGGTCACCTGGTAGCCCCACGAGCCGTCGAAGGGATGCTCCGCCACCGGAAGCAGCTCGACGTGGGTGAAGCCGAAGCGGCGACAGTGCGCGATGAGCTGCTCGGCGGCCTGGCGGTAGCCGAGCCACGAGCCGTCTGGGTTGCGCATCCAGGACCCGAGGTGGACCTCATAGGTCGCCATCGGTGACCGATACGGATCGCTCGCGGCCCGCTTCGTCATCCAGGCGTCATCGGTCCAGGCAAACGCGGCCGGGTCCCAGACCCGCGACGCCGTCTCGGGCCGCACCTGCATCGCGAAGCTCAACGGATCCGCCTTGAGGCGCAGTCTTCCGTCCTGGCCGAGCACCTCGAACTTGTAGAGCTCGCCGGTGCCGATGCCCGGTACGAAGAGCTCCCAGACCCCCGTCGCGCCGAGCGACCGCATCGGCATCAGGCGTCCGTCCCAGCGATCGAAGTCACCGACCACGCGCACGCTGCGCGCGTTCGGCGCCCATACCGCGAACGCCACCCCGGCCGCGCCGTCGACGGTCCGCGGATGCGCGCCGAGCACGTCATAGAGCCGCTCGTGGGTCCCCTCGCTGATGAGGTGCAGGTCGAGGTCGCCGAGGGTGGGCAGGAAGCGGTACGGGTCGTCGTGCTCCCAGGTGTTGCCGTCGGGGAAGGTGAAGCGCAGCTGGTATGCGCCCGGCGCAACGTCATCCGCCGCGAAGAGGCCACCGCCGAGCGCCTCCAGCGGCACCGACGCAGCGCCCGTGATCACATCGACGCCCGAGGCGTCGGGATGGAAGGCGCGCACCACCCCGTCGTGGCGTCCGAGGATGGCATGCGGGTCGCGGTGCTCGCCGCGAACGAGGCGCGCCACGTCCTCGGGCGGGGGGACGAGCTGGTCGCGGGCAGGAGCTGACATCGGTCTAACCATACCCCCGGGGACGGGCCGCAAGATCCGTGCGAGGGCAGGTTTCTACGTCTCCGGCGTCACCGGCTCGATCGCCACGATGGCCGGCCAGCGGTCGACCTCAGGACGCCGCAGGCGGGGCCCCTCAGCGCCGGGACGAAGGTCACGGTGGTCCGCTTCGGGGAGCGTGGTAGGGTAGCCCCGCGCGGGTGCCCGCACGCACCGCATGGCTCATGAACACCCCGCTTGGCGTGCCGCAGGCGGACACCGAGAGAGGGACCCTTGGGACTCTTCGACGGCCTGCTCGGCCTCCTCAGTCACGACGTCGGGATCGACCTCGGCACCGCGAACACGCTCGTCACCGTCCGCCACCGCGGCATCGTCATCAGTGAGCCGTCGGTGGTGGCGATGGACACGCGCACGAAGCGCGTCCTCGCCATCGGTGCGGAGGCGAAGCGGATGGTCGGTCGCACGCCGGCCAATATCGTCGCCATCCGGCCGCTGCGCGACGGTGTCATCAGCGACTTCGACGTGACCGAGCAGATGATTCGATACTTCATCGCCAAGGTCCACGACCGCTTCGCCCAGGTGCGCCGGCCGCGAGTCCTGGTCGGCATTCCATCCGGTGTCACCGAGGTGGAGAAGCGGGCGGTGCGCGACGCGACGATCAACGCCGGTGCCCGCTGGGCGCGCCTCATCGAGGAGCCGATGGCCGCCGCCATCGGCGCCGGCCTGCCGGTCAGCGAGCCATCCGGGTCGCTCATCGTCGATATCGGCGGGGGCACCACCGAGGTCGCCGTGGTGAGCCTCGGCGGCATCGTGGTCGCGCGCAGCATCCGCATCGGCGGCGACGAGATGGACGTCGACATCGTGGGCTTCGCCCGGCGCGAGTACAACCTGCTGATGGGGGAGCGAACCGCCGAGGAGATCAAGATCGCCGTCGGCTCGGCGTATCCCGGCGTGCAGGATCGGACCGTCACCTTCCGGGGTCGCGACCTGCTGACCGGGCTGCCGCGCAGCGTGGAGGTCGCCGGTGACCAGATCCGCGAGGCGCTGGAGCCGAGCGTCGTTCAGATCGTGGACGCGATCAAGGAGACGATCGAGGAGACGCCGCCGGAGCTCGTGGCGGACATCATGGACCAGGGAATCGTGATCGCCGGCGGCGGCGCGCTGCTCGTGGGACTGGACCGCCGCGTTGCGGAGGCGACGCAGATGCCGGTCCACGTCGCCGAGGACCCGCTCACCTGCGTCGTGCGCGGAACCGGCAAGGTGCTCGAGGACCTGGACACGCTGGAGCGCGTCCTCGTCACCGAGCAGTTCACCCGGGCGCCGCGCTAGCCGCCGCGGCCGATGTACGTCGGCGGAGAGCCCCGACGATCGCGGAGTGGCCTCCTCTTCGCTGCCTTCACCATCGTGTCGCTCGTGCTGCTTCTCGCCAGTCGCACGCCGCAGGCGCGCGCCATGCAGCAGGTGGGAGCACAGGCGCTCGACCCGGTGCGCCAGGCGATCACCGGCATCGGTGAGTCGGTGGCCGGGCTGTTCGGAACCCTCGGCGAGATCGATCGGCTGCGAACGGAGAACGAGGCGCTGCGTGCTCGCACGGCCGGCATGGAGCGGCGGATCACCGAGCTGGAGGAGGCGGCCCACGAGAACGCGCAGCTGCGCCAGCTGCTGGGCATCCGCGCGGCGCTCGACATGCAGCTGCTACCGGTTCGCGTGATCAGCGTCGATCCGTCCAATTTCACGTGGGAGGTGAGCATCGATGCCGGTAGCGACGACGGGGTCGAGGAGGGGATGGCGGTGGTCGGCAGCGCAGACGGAGCTGGCGCGCTGGCTGGCACCGTGGTCAGCGTGGCCAGCCAGACGGCGCGCGTGCAGTTCGTCGTCGATACGCGCTCCAGTGTGATTGCCCTCGATCAGCGGTCGCGGGCACTGGGCCTGGTGCAGGGTCGGCTTGGCGGCGAGCTCGTCATGGTCGACGTTGACGTGACCGACGACGTCGCGATCGGTGACACCATCGTCTCGGCCGGGTTGGCGACCGGCGATGAGGTGCGGAGCCGCTACCCGGCCGGCTTGCTCCTCGGCCGCGTGCAGGCAACCGAGACGGCGCCCGGCGAGGGTCTGACGCAGACGGTGTTCGTCGAGCCGGCGCTCGATATCCGGCGCATCGAACGGTTGCTGGTGGTGCTGTCCTTCACCCAGGGCTGACGCAGGGTGGTGGGCTCGGTCCTCCGAAAGGCCGGAGTCTGGGTGCCCCCGTGGCGGCACCACCGTCCCCGGCGCCGTGAGCGGCGACCTGTCAGCGATATCGCGCGCCAGGAGGGTGTTGGGCGCGGTTCCGCTGACCCATCGAGTCCCTGCGAGCACGGGCCGCACGCCCCGGCGCGCGTCACGCTCCCCAACCGGCGACAGATCATCGAAACCGCGCGCAGGCACCGATCCCGGTGTCAATTCGGTGACAGATCGAGGCCACGGTCCGCGGACCGCTCCCGCGCAAGGGAAGTGATCGAGGTGCCACCGAGCTCGGGGCCGCTGGGCGTGCCCGGCATGCTGGGCACACTCGTGTCCGGCGCCATCCTTCGAAAACGCAGCGGGCGACCTGTCAGCGACATCGCCCGTCGGGACGTCGCGACGCGCACTTCCGGTGACACGTCGGCCCCCCGCCAGCACGAGGCGCACGCCCGAGCGCCCGTCACGCTCACCGACCGGCGACTGATCACCGAAACCGCGCGCGGGCACCGATTCTGGTGCCGATTCGATGACCGATCGAGCACGCGGTCCGCCGAGGTGGCCCGGCGCTATGAACGTGATCGAGGGTGCCACCGGGCACGAGGCCGATGGGACCGGCCCGTTCGGGACCATGGGGCCATGGTGCGTGGGACGCGATTGGCCCAGGATCGACGTGGCGACCGGCCCCCGTCGTCCCCAACCGTCGCAACCCACCTCAGGAGCCCACGTATTGCGCGATCGCCTCGGAGCAGCCGTTCTCTCCGCCCTCGTCTTGGCCACGGCCGTTGCCGCCGCCGCGCCGCAGCCCACCAGCGCCGCAAGCCTGAAAGTGGCCATCATCGTCGGACCGACCGGAGACAAGGTCATCGGCTCCTGGGGATCCCAGACCGATCTGTACCGCATGTTCGCCAAGGAGGAGGCCGCCGTCGCCCGTGCCGCCGGCGCGACGGTCGAGGAAGTCTACTCGCCAGAGGCGACCTGGGACAATGTCAAAACCGCGGTCAATGGCGCCAACGTGGTCATCTACCACGGTCACGGCACCGGGTTCCCGAACCCGTACAACGCGACAGAGACGACGTGGAAAACGAACGGTTGGGGGCTCAACCGCTCCACCTCTGGCGACGACGGCGACAACATCTACACGCAGATGATCTACTGCGGCGAGAAGGCGCTGCTGGGAACGCTCAGCCCCAGCGACGGCGACTATTGGACCTATTGCGGCGGCGCGGGGACTGACGGGATCACGCCGGCGCCGAACTTCGTGATGATCTACGCCAATGCGTGCTACACCGCCGGCTCGAGCGAGCTCGGCCAGCCGGTCGGTGACCTCGATACCGCGCGCGCCCGGGTGGCGAACTTCTCCTACCCCGTGCTCGAGCTCGGCGCGAACGGCTACTTCGCCACCGACCTGGGCGCCACGAAGCTCCTCGACCTTCTGCTCAGGCAGCGCAACACGAGCTTCGGCGACCTATACCGCGCCGGCACTGGCTTTGACGCTGCGGCGCAGATGCTATCGGTCCACCCCGATGAGCCGGGTCATCAGATCTGGGTCCAGAAGACGTACAGCCCC
>JBBRWZ010000049.1:0-17250 GCA_038248895.1 Candidatus Limnocylindria bacterium
AGTTCCGTAAGCGACAACTCCGCGACCCTGGCGGCGTCGCTGCCGGACAGCGTAGAGATGGCAGCCATCGCGGGCGGCATCCACGTCGGCTATGGCGTTCCCGCGAGGATCCGCAACAGCCGGTTCAATGGCAATTCGATCACCATGACCAACAGTGTCGGCTACGGAAACGCCTGGTCCGGCGGCCTCCACACGGATAGTGACGTCACGGCGACCGGCGTGATCGTGAGCGACAACACCGTCACTGCGTCGGGCCACACCTTCTCAGTCGGCGACTCGGGGGCCGGCGAGATGGGCGGCTTGTTCACCGGCGCGATCATGCGCGGCAACCGCGTCACCATCAGCTCCGCCACAGACTGGGCGTTCGGCCTCGCGGGTGCCTCGATCTTCCGTGGCTCGCTGACTCGCAGTGTCATCGCTGGGAACCGTGTCGTTGCCTCGGGTCCCAACGGCGGCGCGGGGGTGGCCGGCGGCGCCTTGGTGGTCGATTGGGGCGGGATCTCGCTCGATCGGTCCATGGTCACCGGGAACTCGGCCCGTGGGGTCGGGCCCGAAGGTGGCGTCCAGGGCGGCGGCATCTTCGACGTCGCCGTGACGGATGGTCCTCCCGGAGGTCCGCTGAACCTGACCAGGAGCAGCGTGACCAGGAACGTCATCAGCGGGAGCCCCGGTATCACCCTCGAGGGCGGCGGCATCTACACCGACAACGTCGTCACGATGACGAACAGCGTCGTCGCCAGGAACCAGCCCGATCAGTGCGTCGGATGCTGAGCGATCAGGCGACCGGATCGCGAACGCTGAACGGCTGACCGGCTCGAATCCTTCGATCCGGAGCAGCCACGGCCGGGCCGTGCGGTGGGTCGCTGACCCCCGTGCGGCCCGGCGTTCAGCGCTTGACACGACCCGCCGGAGGAGATGGCGGGCTACCATGGACCTCCCGTGACGACCATCGCACCGAACGACTTCGTCCATCTGCACGTCCACAGCGAGTTCAGCCTCCTCGACGGCCTCTCCCGCATCCCGGAGATGACGAAGCGCGTCGCCGACCAGGGGATGCCGGCACTGGCCATCACGGACCACGGGAGTATGTACGGGGTCATCCCGTTCTACACCGCCGCGAAGGCGGCCGGGATCAAGCCGATCATCGGTCTGGAGGCCTACGTCGCCCCGCGGGGCATGACGGACAAGGAGGGGAAGCAGGACGCGGACTACCACCACATGATCCTGCTGGCCAAGGACGACATCGGCTACAAGAACCTGCTCGCCCTGACGACCGCATCGCACCTCGACGGCTACTACTACAAGCCGCGCATCGACAAGGAGCTGCTCGCGCGCCACAGCACCGGGCTCATCGGTACCTCGGCCTGCCTGGGTGGGGAGGTGCTGAAGCGGCTGGCGCAGGGTGACGAGCGGGGAGCCGCCGAGGCGGCGGACAGCTATCGGTCCATCCTGGGCGATGGCAACTTCTTCATCGAGGTCCAGGAGCACGGCATTCCGGACCAGCGGCGCCTCCATCCGCAGCTCGTGGAGCTGGCGCGGAAGCAGAACATCCCCTTGATCGCGACGAACGACACGCACTACACGAGCCCCGACCAGTACGAGGCGCACGACCTGCTCGTCTGCATCCAGACGGCGTCCAACGTCGACACGCCGGGGCGGATGCGCTTCGAGGCGAACGAGTTCTACCTGAAGTCCGCCGCCGAGATGCGCCGCCTCTTCAACGGCGAGCTGCCGGACGCCATGGACAACACGCTCCGCATCGCGGAGCAATGTGATGTCCACCTCGACTACGAGGGGCTGCGGCTGCCGCACTTCCCGGTGCCGGACGGCGAGACCGCCGCCAGCTGGCTGCGCAAGGAGTGCGAGCGCGGCCTCGTGACGCGCTACGGCGACCGGCTGACCGATGCGGTCCGTCACCGGCTCGACTACGAGCTCGGGATCATCGACCGGATGGGCTACTCCGCCTACTTCCTGATCGTGGCCGACTTCACGCGCTTCGCGCGGGAGCAGGGAATCCTGATCACCTGCCGGGGATCGGCGCCGGGATCGATCGTCACGTACTCGCTCGGCATCACGCCACTCGACCCGCTCGAGTACAACCTGCCATTCGAGCGCTTCCTCAACCCGGACCGCGTGACGATGCCGGACATCGACGTCGACTTCCAGGACAGCCGGCGTGACGAGGTGATCGAATACGTCACGCGCAAGTACGGCGACGACCGGGTGGCGCAGATCATCACGTTCGGGACGCTCGGCGCGAAGGCCGCCATCCGCGACGTGGGCCGCGCCATGGGGCTCACCTACGCGGAGGCGGATCGCGTCGCGAAGGCGGTGCCGAACGAGCTGAACATCTCGCTCGACCGCGCCGTCGAGAACTCGCCGCCGCTGCGCGAGCTGATGGCCGGTGACGAGCGGGTGGACAAGCTCATCGGTATTGCGAAGCAGCTCGAGGGTGTGTCGCGGCATGCCTCCACCCATGCCGCGGGGATCGTCATCAGCCGCGAGCCGCTCACCGAGATCATGCCGCTCCAGCGCGCGACGGACGGCAAGACCACCATGACCCAGTTCGAGATGCACGCCTGCGAGCAGCTCGGCCTGCTGAAGTTCGACTTCCTGGGCCTCATCAACCTCACCATCCTGGCCGATGCGGTGGCGCTGGTGAAGCAGCACCGCGGCGTGGAGATCGACGTGGATGCGCTGCCGCTCGACGACGCGAAGACGTTCGCGCTGCTCTCCACCGGCGAGACGACCGGCATATTCCAGCTCGAGGGCTCGGGGATGCGCCGCTACGTCAAGGAGCTGAAGCCCACCGAGGTCCGCGACCTCGCCGCCATGGTCGCCCTGTTCCGTCCCGGACCGATGGCCAACATCCCGAGCTACATCCGCCGCAAGCATGGCGAGGAAAAGGTCACGTACCTGCACGAATCGCTGGAGCCGGCCCTCCGCGACACGTACGGGATCTTCGTCTACCAGGAGGACATCATGACCGCGGCCATCGCGATGGCCGACTACACCGGGCCCGAGGCGGACAACCTCTGCTACGCCATTCGCAAGAAGAAGGAAAAGGTCCTTCGCGAGCACGAGGCGAAGTTCAAGGCCGGCGCCAAGCGCAAGGGCGTGCCGCCGCACATCGTCGACCAGGTGTTCGCCGCCTTCGAGCCATTCGCGCGCTACGGGTTCAACAAGGCGCACGCCACCTGCTACGGGCTGATCGCCTACCAGACCGCGTACCTCAAGGCGAACTACCCGATCGAGTTCATGGCCGCCGTCTCGAATGGCTTCTCCGGCCGGGCGGAGAAGGTGGCCGCCGTCATCGCCGAGTGCCGCCGCCTGGGGATCGAGGTCCGGCCGCCGGACGTGCAGCGCTCGCACGCTATGTTCGCCGTCGAGACCGATGCCGCAGGGGCCCCCGAGGCGATCCGGTTCGGCATGGCCGCCATCAAGAATGTGGGCGAGGGCGCCATCGAGGCGATCACATCGGTCCGCGACGGGGGAGAGGAGCCGGGGCCGTTCCGTTCGCTCGACGACCTCTGCCGCCGCGTCGACACGCGCACCGTCAACAAGCGCGTACTCGAGTCGCTCATCAAGGCGAATGCCCTCGCGTCGCTTGGCACGGCGTCGGCGCTGCTCGGCGACCTCGACCGGGCGCTCGAGGCGGGGCAGCGTCACCAGCGGGACGTGGCCGCCGGGCAGTCGACGCTGTTCGAGCTCTTCGCCGCGCCCGACGACGCCGGCAGCGCCTTCCTCGACGGGGGAGAGGAGATCCCCCGTCGGGAACGGCTGCGGTGGGAGAAGGAGCTCATCGGCCTGTACCTGAGCGAGCATCCGCTGGGCGACATCGCCGACGTGCTGCCCGAGTACGTGACCGCCTATACCGGGGACGTGGCGGAGGAACCGGAGCAGGCGCGCCTCACCATTGGCGGGATCATCCAGTCGACGCGGCGGATCGTCACGCGTGCCGGCTCCACGATGCTCGTCGCCACCGTCGAGGACCTCCAGGGCTCGATCGAGGTGGTGGTCTTCCCCAAGGTCTATGAGCAGACCGCGCCGGCCTGGACCGATGACGGGATCGTCCTCATCTCCGGCCGCGTCGACCACCGCGACGAGACGGCGCAGCTGCTGTGCGAATCGGTCTGGGGCTGGGACGACGCGGTGCGGATGGGTTCGGTGGCCTTCGCCGCCGACCGCGACCGAATGTCGCGCGCCCGGGGGTCGCGTGGCGGTCCTCCTCCCCAGGGCGCCTTCTCGCGCGGCCCGTCTCGGGATCCGGTGTCCACGACGCCGGTCCCGGTGCGCCCCGAGCCGCGGGTCGCGGTGGAGGTGGAAGAGCGAGCCGCGGTGGCGGTTGCCGCCCTGGCCGGCGCCGCTGCGGGACCCGCCGCGGGAGCCGCTGCGGTCGCGGCGTCGCGGTCCGAGCAGCCGCCCGAGCAGCACCAGCCACCGGAGCAGCCGCCCGAGCAGCACCAGCCACCGGAGCAGCCGCCCGAGCAGGACGATTCGGCGGCGCCCGCGGTCGCGGCGTCGTGGTCCGAGCAGCCGCCCGAGCAGGACGATTCGCCGGCGCCCGCGGTCGCGGCGTCGCGGTCCGAGCAGCCGCCCGAGCAGGACGATTCGCCGGCGCCCGCCGACGCCGTTCCGCTGCAATCCGTCCCGGCCGGTGTCGAGGGGACGGTGACCGTCGCATTTGAGGCGGGTACCGCGGCGGATCGTGTCTACGCGGCGCTCGAGGCGGTGCAGTCGGCGATCCGTGGCCGGCCGGGGCCGCTTCCGGTGGTGATCGGCATGACCGGCGCCGGCTGGCAGGTGAAGCTCCCCGAGCGGGTGGCATGGGACGACCATCTCGCCGAGGCGCTGCGACGGGTCGCCGACATCCCGATGAGCGTGGAGCTGCGTTCCACGCCCGACGCGGCCTGAGCCCGGGACGGTGGCCGCGTTGCTATCCTGTCGCCCGTGACCGACGCCGTCCCGCCCGCCCGTCCCCGCCGTCCACGCCGTCGCCCCGAGGAGGGAGCGCCGGAGCAGTCGATCACCCCAACCGCCGCGGAGACCGCGGCCGCCGCCACGATCCCACCGGCCACGGAGGCGCCCATCTCCGTGGAGCAGCTCGACGCCGTCATCCTCCGCCATCTGCGCCGCTACCCGAATCGCTTCGTGGACCTCGAGCCGCTCGCCGCCGAGCTCGCCGTGGAGCCGGAGCGGATCCAGCTCGCGCTCGAGCGCCTCGGCCGCCGCCGTTTCGTGACGCTGCCGTTCATCGAGCCGGGCCGGGCCGGGGGCGCGGAGCTCACCGAGCGCGGGCTGCGCTGGCTCATCGGTCGCGAGGGCGGGTCGCCGGCCGACATCCCGATCGCATTCCAGCCGTCGAAGCAGCGCATCCGCGCGGAGGACGAGGCGGCACGCCTGCCCCGCGCCCAGGTCTACGGTCCCCGCCGCCCCGGCTGAGCCGGGGCCGCGCTGCGCTGAGCCGGGGCCGCGCTGCGCTGAGCCGGGGCCGCGCTGCGCTGAGCCGGCGCCGCGCTGCGCTGCGGCAGCACTGTCCCGCGCTGAGCCAGCATTGTCGCGCACTGCGGCCCTGCCACCCTTCACTGACACACCCGGCTAAGCGGGCGGTAACCGACCGCTAAGGGCCACCCGTCACTATCGGTCCATGGAGATGGGCCGGGTCGGGTCGATCATCCGTGCCGTCCGGCTGCGGCACCGGTGGCGCCAGGTTGACGTCGCGTCGCGCGCCGGCGTATCGCCCACGACCGTCTCCCGCATCGAGCGAGGCCGATTCGATCGGTTCACGGTCGGTACGATCCTCCGCGTCTGTGCGGCGCTTGACAGCCGGGTCGATTGGATTGCCCGTTGGCGCGGCGGGGAGCTCGACCGAATGCTCAACGCTGGACATGCCGCGCTCCACGAGACGGTCGCTCGCCGGCTGGTGGCGACGGGATGGCGCGTCAGCCCCGAGGCGACGTTCTCGATCTTCGGTGAGCGCGGCGCGATCGACCTGCTCGCCGTCCATCCCTCCACCGGTACGCTCCTCGTGGTGGAGTTGTAGACGAGCCTGGTGGACATCGAGGGTCTTGTTGGTGCCGTGGATCGGTACCGACGATTGGCGCCGGCCATCGCCGCGGACCGGGGATGGTCACCGGCAACGTCGGTCAGCGCATGGGTCGTGGTCCGGGATGGCCCGACGAACCGTCGCCAGCTCGCCGCGCACGTCGCCACCCTCCGCGCCGCCTTTCCCATGGATGGCCGCAGGATGCGCTCCTGGCTGCGTGGCCCGAGCGGGTCCGTTGCCGCGCTCTCATTCCTATCGGAGGTGCGTGCCATGACCGGTAACGCGAGCTCTTCCGGCGTGCAGCGAGTGCGGCGTGGGCGCTCACGCTCGGACCCACGGCCGGACCCTCTCATTCGTGCCCACGACGCCCATAGGACAGTGTCTGGGCGGGTGGATGGCCGCTAACGGTCCTACTGCGCACGGACGATAGGAAATGGCCGCAACAGCCGCCGAAGTGCGCTGAAGTGGGCCGATACGGCCGCAGATCGCCGGCGAAATGGCCCAAAAATGCCAGCCGAAGTGGCCGAAGACCGCGGAATGGCCGAAACGGCGGCCGCGGAACCAGGACCCGACCTACGCGGCGGTCACCTGGTTGCGTCCGGCGCGCTTCGCCATGATCAGCGCCACGTCGGCGGTCTTGAGCAGGTCGTCGAGGGAAGCCTCGCCGGCCGGTGCCTCGGCCACGCCCGCGCTGACGGTGCAGCGGATCGGCTCGTCATCGGTCCCCCGGACGCTGGTGGCCGCGAACATGGTGCGCACCTCGTTCGCGACGCGCACCGCCGCGTCGCGATCGGTCCCGGGCAGGATCGCGATGAACTCTTCGCCACCGTAGCGAGCCACGATATCGGCGCGTCGCAGTCGCGTGGCGAGCACCGCGCCCATGGCGGCGAGCACCCGATCGCCCGTTTCGTGGCCGCGCTCGTTGTTCACGGCGCCGAAATGGTCGAGGTCGAAGAGGATGGCCGAGACGACCGGCCGCGCCTCCGGCTGCTGCCGCGCGCGCTGCGCCACCAGCTGGTCGAAGGCGAGCGTGAAGTAATACCGATTCGGCACGCCCGTCAACGCATCGCGGATGGAGCGCTCGCTGACGACGGCGTGTTCGCTCACGTTTCCGAGGGCGATCGCGCTCAGCTCGGCCATCATGCCAAGGGCGTCGCGCTCATCATCGGTGAACGGCTGGGCGAGGTCGGTCCGAGCCAGCCCCAGCGTCGCCACGACGTGCCCGTTGCGGATGAGTGGCACGCAGGTGAACGCGAGCGGCTCCTGCGGCTCGATGTCGACCAGGGTCGTGCCCCGATCCTCCGGTTGGCAGCGGTCGAACGTGACCGGCTTGCGGTCGCGGATGACGGCGCCGGCGACACCGTCGCCGGCATGGATCTCCTGGCCCACGGCCCCCGGCGCGCCAAGGGCGGCACGGACGATGTGGCCAGTGCCGTCAGGATCCCGCATCGTGAACTGGACGATGTCCGCGTGGATGACCCGCGTCGCCGCCTGCGCGATGTGGTGCGCGACCGACTCCTCGTCCAGTGTTGCGGAGATGTCGCGCGCGAAGGCCGTAAGGCGCTCGCTGCGCGCAGCACGATCGGCCAGCGCGCGGCGTTGCCCGTCGATGATCCCGATAGCCCCGCGGCGCTCGGCAAGGGCGGCGGCGGTCACGAACGTCGTGAGGAAGATGACGGTGACCATGATCTGCGCCTGACCGATATGCAGGGCACGGGCCTGGTTCAGCCCCGCGATGGGGCCGCTGCCGGCGAGCGTGCCGATGACGACCAGGGCGGAGACCTGCGCCGTGGCCAGCGTGGCGCCGGGCACGCCGAAGCGCACCGCGATCATCACGAGCAGGATGAAGATCGGGTACGAGGAGAGCTGGACGCCATCGACCGGGGCGAGGAATGTCGCCGCGGTGAGGCCCACCAGTGCGGCTTCCAGACCGATGGCCTCCAGGACGTGGCGCGGGTTGCGGACGAGCGCGCGGGACCCGCTCAGGGGCAGGATCAGGAGCGGGGCAACGGCGAAGATCCCCGCCGCGTGCCCGAACGCCCACTGCACCCAGCTGGTGCCGAAGGCACTCCCGAAGGACGCCGCCACGACGGTCCCGCCAACGGTCGCCCCCGCCAGGGGCGCAGCCAGCGCGCCACACACCAGGAAGAGACCCACATCGCGGACCGAGGTGAGCGACCCGAAGCGGAGTCGACGCAGTGCCGCGGCGCCGAGCAGCGGCTCCATGGTGTTCGCCACCGCGAATCCGAGCGACGCTGAGATCGAATTGCCAACGCTGAGGTTCGCGCCAATGACGGCGATCCCGATGCCGGCCAGGATGATCGGCCAGCGGCGCCGGGGAGTGGCCAACAGCGCGCCCATGGCCAAGCCCGCGGGTGGCCAGATGGCCGCCACGCTCGTCGCCTCGTCCCGGAAGACGAGCGACACCCGGGCCACCACCGTGTACACGATCGCCACGAGCAGCAGGGCGAGGATGCTTCCCGCGACGGCGCGCGAGCGCGCGAGAACGCCCGCCTGCCGCTCCCCACGGCCCAACGGGATCCCGAGGTCGGACGCCACCGTCCTGATCGATCCGTGGTGCACCTATGCACCGTGCCTGTCCGACGCATGCTGCGCCAGCGGTACGAAGGTCCCGCTGGGTGCCCCTGCCACCCACGCGACCATCTCAGATTTGCGTCCCAGGCCCGGTAGCGCATCTCGGACGAGCGACGGCCGCCGACCAGCCCGTCACCTGAGCGTGATCGCTCCCCGCAATCCGATCATACGAGCCTCGGACGCAACATAGATCGGACCGGCCGGCGCGTGGGTGCCCTAACGGTCCCAGCAGGCACGTATGGGCACTTTGTCGGGATTGGGGCCCGGTCTGCCGTGACTCGGGGCCCCGACCCGCGCCCCGCGCCCCGCGACGCGAGCACCCGCGCCCCACGGCCCGTGACCCGTGGCCCGCGAAGCGAGCACTCGCGGCCCGCGTCGCGTGGCGAGACGCTTATCGGTCCAGAAAACGCCGCAGGAACCGATTTGTCGCCTCGTGCTGGGGATCGTCGAGCACCTGCTCCGGCGGGCCCTCCTCCACGATGCGCCCCTCCTCCATGAAGACGACGCGGTCCGCAGCCTCCTGGGCGAAGTGCATCTCGTGGGTCACCACGATCATGGTCGTGCCGCTGTGCGCCAGGTCCTCCATCACGCGCAGCACCTCCCCGATGAGCTCGGGATCGAGCGCCGAGGTTGGCTCGTCGAAGAGCAGCACCTTCGGCTCCATGCACAGGGCGCGGGCAATGGCGACCCGCTGCTTCTGTCCGCCGGAGAGCCGCGACGGGTACTCGCCGCGTCGATCGGCCAGTCCCACCACCTCGAGGTAGTAGCCGGCGCGCTCGACGGCCTTGGCCCGCGGTACGCCACTGACCCGAACAGGTGCTGCGATGCAGTTGTCGAGGACGCTCATGTGCGGGAAGAGGTTGAACTCCTGGAAGAGCATGCCGGCACGCAGCCTGATCTGGCGGATCTGCTCCTGGTGCGCGCGATCACGCGCGTGCAGGGGATCGGCATGCACCTCCACCCCGTCCACCCAGACCGATCCGACCGTCGGCTCCTCCAGGAAGTTGAGGCAGCGCAGGAGCGTCGTCTTGCCGCTTCCCGAGCGACCGATGATCATCACCGCCTCCCGCTGCCGCACCTCGAGGTCGATGCCGCGCAGGACGTGGTTGTCGCCGAAGTACTTCTCGATCCCGGTGGCCCGGACGATGACGTCGCCGACGTGGGACGGCGTCGAGGTTGTCATCGGTCACCTCGCGCCATGAGTCGCTCGATCCGCTCCTGGAAGAACGAGAAGACGATCGTCAGCGCCCAGTACACGGCCGCGGCGATGAGAAAGGCCTGCAGCGTGTGGAACGTGCTGGTCCCGGCGCGCTGCGCCCGCCATAGCAGCTCCTGGACGGCGACGAGGCTCACGAGCGCCGAGTCCTTGATCATCGCCACGAAGTCGTTGCCGACCGCCGGGATGACGATCCGGAACGCCTGCGGCAGCACGATGCGCCGGAAGACAAGCCGCTCCGGCATCCCGAGCGCCTGTGCCGCCTCGCTCTGCCCCCCGGGGACAGCCTGGATGCCGGCACGGAAGACCTCGGTCATGTACGCGCCGTAGTTGAAGCCGAGGGCCAGGATCCCGCCGAGCAGCGCGTCGAGGGTGATGCCCATCTGCGGCAGCGCCAGGTAGACGAACAGGATCTGGACCAGCAGCGGGGTGCCGCGCACGAGCGACACGTACAGCGACGCGACGCCGTTGGCGATCGGGTTCGCGGAGAGCCGTCCGAGCGCGCCGAGGACCGCCAGCGCCGATGCGAGGATGATCGACGCCACGCAGATGAGGACGGTGATCGAGGTGCCGCCGAGGATGAACGGCGCCCATTCGGCCATCCAGTCGGTGTCGATCTGGCCGGTGATCCAGAGCGCGAAGAAGAGCGCACCGATGAGCCCCACCCAGACCGCCACGACCTGCGCGCGGAACCGCCGTCGCGCGCGGCGGTGGCTGGCGTCGATCTGGTCGAGGATGACGGGTCGAGCGGACCCGCCGCCGGCGGCGGTCACGATGTCCGGTGCGGACCTCCTGCTGCTACCCGAACGGGACGGGGCGTGCCGCGCACGACCCCGTCCCGTGGGTATCGGGAGACTGGCCGGATGGCTACTGCGTCGAGGTGGTCAGGTCCTGGCCTGCGTACCACTCCTCGCTCAGGCTCGTGAGTGTTCCGTCCTCGTGCATCGTCGACACGATGTCGTCGAGCGCGGCCAGCAGCTGGTCGTGGGGCGCGCCGCTCCTGTCGATCGCGACGGCGAGCGGCTCGTAGAAGACCGGATCACCCACCATGTGCATCTCGATGCCCGAATCGATCGCGGCCTGCACGGTGGTCGACGAGCTGATCCAGCCCGTGAACTCGCTGCGCCCTGCCTGCCACGCCTCGGCGCAGTTGGCATCGGTCGGGAGCGTGGTGGCGGTGATGCCGTCGGGCGCGGGCTCGACCGGCGGCGCGTCGACGAGCTGGAGGTTCCCCTCCATCCAATCGACGTAGGTGGTCGACTCGCCGGCGCAGACCGTCTGGTTCGCGAAGTCGGCCACGGCCTGGATGCTGTCGTCATTCGACGCCATCTGGGCCGGCGTGTAGTAGTACGGGTCCGTGAAATCGAGGATTGCCTTGCGGTCCGCGGTGATCGTCATCGACCCGACGCTGATGTCCCAACGCCCTGCCCATGACCCGGCGGTGATGGCCTCCCAGGCAGGTGTCTCGAACTGGACGTCCACTCCAAGCGCCTCGCCGATGGCGTTCGCCATGTCGATGTCAAAGCCCTCGTACGTGCCGTCCGGCTTGACCGATGACTGCGGTGCGTAGTCCGGATCGGTCGAGACCTTGATCACACCGGCATCGCAGATGCTCTTGAGCAGGTCGTCGCCCGACGCGGTATCGCAGTACGCCTGGGCGGAGGTGTCCTCGCTGGCGCTGGCATCGGCGCTCATCTCGGTGCTGTGGCTCGCATCGGCGCTCGCGCTCGCACTCGATGAGCCGGCGCCGGTCCCGCCCTGGCAGGCGGCGAGGATCAGGCCCGCGATCGGGAGCAGGGCGAGCTTTCGCATGGTTGGCATGGTCGAATCCCTTCGGTGGACTTGCGTTCTCGGTTGGGCAGCAGCCGCTCGCTGATCGGCGTGTTGTAGCACGCGGGCGCCCCCCGTCACAAGGCGGCGGGCGCGATGCGACACGGTCGTGCGTCGCATCGGTACACTCGCGCTCACATGACCACCACACCGCTGAGCAGGGCTGCCACGCTGCCGAGCCGATACTACCTCGACGCCGACATCCTCGAGCGCGAGAAGGAGCTCGTCTTCGGTCGCACCTGGCAGCTCGTGGCGCGCTACGAGGAGCTGCAGCGTGTTGGTGATTTCGTGCCCGTGAGCGTGCTGGACGAGCCGGTCGTGATCACCCATGCCCAGGACGGCGAGCTGCACGCCTACTACAACGTCTGCCGCCATCGAGCCGGACAAGTGGCGCTGACGCGCGGCAACCGCAAGTCGCTCCAGTGTCGCTACCACGGCTGGACCTACGGGCTGGATGGGGCGTTGCGCGCCTGTCCCGAGATGGAGGAGACGGAGGGCTTCCGCAAGGAGGACTTCGGCCTGATCCCCGTGCGGGTGGACCGATGGGGCCCGTTCGTCTTCGTCAACCTCGACACCGATGCACCACCCCTGCGCGACGTCATGGGCGCCATACCGATGGAGGTGGACCGTGCCGGCTATGACGTCGCGTCGATGCGCCCGGTGGAACGCCGCGAGTACGTCATCGAGTGCAACTGGAAGGTCTACGTCGACAACTACCTGGAGGGCTACCACCTCCCGATCGCACATCCGCAGCTCTTCAAGGAGCTCGACTACGACAGCTACCGAGTTGAGGAGTTCCGCTACTACTCCAAGCAGCACGCGCCGATCCGCGAGCTGAAGCCCGGGGAAGAGCTGGGCCGCGACCGGCGCTACCTCCGCACGCCGGACGGGGAGGAGGACGCGCTCTACTACTGGTGCTTCCCGAACACGATGTTCAACATCTACCAGGACAACATGTCGTCCAACGTCATCCTGCCGCTTGGCCCGGGCCGGACGTTGACGATCTTCGAGTGGTTCTTCGCGGAGCCGGGGAGCGGGCCCGGCTGGGAGTCGATGCAGCAGACCATCGCCTTCTCCGACGAGATCCAGCAGGAGGACATCGTCATCTGCGAGCAGGTCCAGCGCGGGCTTCGCTCGCGTGCCTACGACACCGGCCGCTTCTCGACGAAGCGCGAGAACGGCGTCTACCACTTCCAGAACCTCGTCCGCGAGTTCCTCGGGGAGTAGCTCCTCGCCCGCCCGTGCCGCGGGGTTGCCCGGCCCGTGGTCCGGCCCGGCCCGCCCCCGGCGCCGCGCCCGGCGAGTGTCGGCCGGCGAGTGTCGGCCGGCCTGCCTGGGAGGTCGGTATCGGTCAGTGGAATGCCGAAATCTGCCTCACCAGTCGGTCTTGGACGGAATAGTGCCTCCTTTGTGGCCATTGCCGACCCGAGCGGTCGAATGCGGCCCGTCAGTTACCGATACCGACCCTCCAGGTCGAACCGGACGGGCCGACCCGGGCGGATGAATTCGGCCGGTCAGTGTCCGATACCGACCCCCCAGGTCGAACGGAGGGCCGAACGGGCCACCACCTGGCGCCGCGAGCGTGCCAACCCGCTATCCTGCGGCCGTGCCGGCACCCCATCGCTCCGACGGACGCCTGACCATCGCCCTGATCTCCGACACATTCTGGGAGGCCGATGGCGAGGGGCGTCTGGCTGACTATCTTGAGCGCGCGGCCGCTCGCGGTGCCGACCTCGCCGTGCTGCCCGAGCTGCCTCTCAACCGGTGGAGCCCCGCGTCGCGGGACCCGCAGGACGACGACGCCGAGGAAGACGACGGCCCACGCGCGCTGATCCTGGCGGCGGCGGCCGGCGCGGCCAGGATCGGTCTGCTGGGAGGCGTGATCCACCGCGAGACAGCAACCGGACGACGGACGAGCCGGGCCCTGCTGTACGACTCCGCCGGCACTCTCGTCGCCACGTACGACAAGCTGCATCTCCCGCAGGAGCCGGGCTTCTGGGAGGCGGATCACTACGAACCGGGCGACGCGCCGCCACGCGTCACCGATGCGATCGGCGTCCCGCTCGGCATGCAGCTGTGCTCCGACATCAACCGTCCCGAGGGTTGTCACCTCCTCGGAGCCCAGGGTGCCGTCGCCATCCTCGCTCCCCGAGCCACCGAGGAGCGCACCTACCAGCGCTGGAAGCCTGTCCTCCGTGCCAATGCCATCACGAGCGCCGCATACCTGCTGACGGTCAACCGGCCGGCACCGGAACATGGCGTGCTCATCGGCGGGCCGTCGGTCGCATTCGACCCGACCGGCGAGCTGCTCGTCGAGACGACCGACCCGCTGGCGCTCGTCACCGTCGGCGCCGCAGTCGCCGCGGCCGCCAGGGCCGCGTACCCGGGCTACCTCCCGGTGCGGGCGCGCCTCTATGCGGACGCCTGGAGCGACATCGCCGGCCGCGACGGCTGATCACCGGTTCGCTGGCGGCGCTACCCCTGCAGGACGAAGCTGCGCTGGGCGACCAGCTCAGTGCCGCGGTAGATCCGCATGATGTAGGTGCCCGGCCCCCACGCACTGTAGAGGCCGGCGATCGGAGCGCTGTAGCTGAGGGTGGTCGCGCCGGCCTCTACCTGGAACGTGCCCTCCTCCCGGGTCTGCACCACCGTCTCCGTCCCGTCCCCGGCGATGCGGCTCACCTCTTCGGAGACGGTATCGGCACCGTAGGCCTCGGCAAATGCGATCGAGTGCGCAAATGCCGGCGACCCTGACGTGAACTCGTTTGTCACGCCCGTCACGGCACGATTGGCGTCGAGCCCCGTCCCGAACGTCAGCGTCCCCGGCAGGACCACGCTGGGCACCGGCGTCGGCGCTGGCGTCTCGACCACGACCGGCGTTGATGGCGCCGCCGAGCGCGATGGCCGGATCGAGATCGACTCGTGTGGCGTCGGGCTGGCGCTCGAGAAGCCGACGGTGGGCGTGGTGGGGCTGGCGCTGGAGAGGAGGAACCCCGCCAGGATGACCACGAGCACCGCACCGATGGCCGCGCCCATGCTCAGCAGCGATGCCTGATCGGTGGGGAATGGACCGGATGGCGCCGTGCTGCCTCCCGCCGCCACGAGCGGCACGCCGCACGACCGACAGACCTGCGCCCAGCCCGGGTTGGGCCGCCCGCAGTTGAAGCAGTCGACGGTATCGCCGGTCATTGCCTCCCTCGTGGTGGACACGTGCGTGAGCTGGACCGATGGCGCGGCAGCCATGGTGGTATGGGCTGGCTGCAGGTGGTGCGCCCGCGCGCCGCGGGTACCCTAGCACGCGGAAAGCCGCCGGCGGTGAGAACGCCGACGGCCAGGTGATCGGTCGCAACTGACCGATCACTGACGATGGTATCGCGTCGTGGTGGGCGATGCCGCGGCGGGGATCTGCTGGCAGGTCCCGTGCACTGCAGCGCCACAGCCGCCGCCGCTGTGGCGCGGCATGCTACGAGGTGTGATCCATGACCCTGTCGATGGGTATTCGAGCTGCGGTGGCCGCCTCGGCGGTGATCGTCGTGACCGGGTGCTCGGGTGGAGGCTCCGCTGGCACGTCGGATGCGGCCACGGTCTCGCCCAGCGACACCGCCCGCGCATCCGCCGCCTCCTCGGCGGCTGCCGCGTCCGCGTCTGCGTCGGCTGCGGCCGCCACCCCGACCGTCGACCTGAGCCTCAGCGGGCCGTTCGACGTGGCGCTCAGCGGATCCGCCGGCCAGTGCCGGCTCGGCACGGATGGGAACGGCACCCCCACCAGCTTCGGCTTTTCGGCGACCGAGGCTGACTACCCGGGCCTGGGCGACGGGCTCTTCATCGACGAGAGCAGCGGCATCGTGACCGTGAAGTGGCTGAGCCCCAGCGGCGGCCTCCTGAGTGTGGGCCAGGCTGCCGGCGTGGTCTCCGCCGACCATCACTCGATCGCGCTCGACACCGATTTGGACTCGGGGACGACCCCCGAGCACATCGCCGGGACGATCGTCTGCCCATAGGCGGTTGGTACCGGAGGTGGGACTTGAACCCACACGAGCTTGCACTCATCGGTGTTTGAGACCGACGCGTCTGCCGATTCCGCCACTCCGGCGCGGACCAGTCGTCATTATAGGAAGCCGATGTCCGAGCTCGATCCGGCCGCGAAGGCGGCGCCCACCGGTGGCCGCACCGCGCCCCTCGACGACGAGGCTGAGCTCGTCTCGCGCGCGATGGCTGGCGACCGGGTCGCCTTCGGCCGGCTGATGGAGCACTACCAGTCGGCCTGCTATGGGCTGGCGTGGCGCCTCCTCGGCAATGCCGACCAGGCGGGCGATGCCGTGCAGGACGCGTTCATCCACGCCTACCAGGCGATCGATCGGTACCGCGGCGGCATCTTCCGCAGCTGGCTGCTGCGGATCACCGCCAACGCGAGCTACGACATCCTGCGCCGGGCCCAGCGTCGGCCATCGCAGGCACTGCCGGACCCCGAGGAGGGCGGGGTTGAGCTGCCGGACACCGCAGCCGTCAACCCGGTCGCCGAGGCCACGCGCAGCGAGATGTACCACCACCTCGAGCGGGCGCTGCGTCGACTTCCCGAGGACCAGCGCACCGCCATCGTCCTGTGCGACGTCTACGGCATGGACTACAACGAGGTGGCGGCCATGACCGATGCGGCGCTCGGCACGGTGAAGTCGCGGATCCACCGCGGCCGCCTGCGGCTGCGCGTCCTCCTCGCCGATCAGCGGGAACTCTTCAGCGGATGAGGGCGTCAGACTCGTGACCATGGATCAGCATCAGGGCCACCCCGACGATGAGCTGCTCGCCGCGTATGCCGATGGCGACACGGCCGATGCGGCCGATGCGGCCGATGCGGCCGATGCGCGCGTGATGGCGCATGCCGCCGCCTGCGATCGATGCGGCGCGCTCGTCGCGGAGCTGCGCGCCATGCAACGGGCGCTCGCTGCGCTTCCCGACATCGCCCCGCCCCGGCCACTCCAGCTCATCCCGCCGGTGGCGGAAGTCCCCGCGCCGCATGGCTTCGTCGGCGTGCTGCGTCGGCTCTTCGCACCGGCCATGGCGGCGGGCGTCGCCCTGGTCCTCGTTGGAAGCCTGGGAATGGCGGCATCACAGGGCACGGGACCGAGCTTCGCCGGCGCCGCTCGCTCGACGCCGCAGGACAACCGCGCCGCTGCCGAGGCCGTGGCGAGCGCGGGGTCAGGGGAGTATCTCGGCCAACCGAGCACCGCAGTCACCGCTCCCGATGGCCTCACCGACAGTGGCGCCGTCGCCGGCGCGCCGGAGCGTGGCAGCGAGGGATCGCCGACTGCGCTCACCGTCGACGGGTCCCCTTCGACGCCATGGCTCGCGATCACGATCGCCGGCGTCGTCCTGCTCGCCGGTTCGCTGGTGCTGCGCTGGACCGTCGTGCCGCGCATCGCCGATCCGCCGACCTTCCCCGGCGCCTGACCCTGTCAGACGCGCCTGGCAGGACCGTTAAGGCGTGTGTGGCCCGCCGGACCGTGTCATACGTGCACCGGGCGCCCGTATGAGAGACCAGCCACGCTCGGCGCCCGCGGGGAGG
>JBBRWZ010000050.1:0-16331 GCA_038248895.1 Candidatus Limnocylindria bacterium
CGGTGGCGGCACCGGTCCGGCCGGGCTGGAACGGCAGTTCCTCCACGCCGCGCGGGTGGGCCTGGCCCGCCCGCTGGACCGCGCGCGCCTCGACGCGTGGAGCGCGTTGCCCCCGGAGCTCGCCGCGTCGCTCGCGGCCACGGGAATCGAGAGCGAGCAGCTGCCGAACGGCCTCGGCGCGGCGGTCTCGGAAGAGCGGACAGACGAGGAGGCGCGGTGACGGACCAACCGGACCCGAGCGAGGGATCGACCGAGGCATCCACCGAGGCGCTGGACGTCGCACCGCGCAAGAAGATGACCTTCCCCAACCCGATGCTGGTGGTCATCAGCGGGCCGTCGGGGGTGGGGAAGAGCACCATCGTGGCGGCCATGGCGCGTGACCATCCGCAGATCGTGCCGATCGTGACCGCCACCACCCGCGAGCGGCGCGTCGACGAGGTCGACAAGGTGCATTACCACTTCCTCAGCGTGGATGAGTTCGAGCGCCTGCGGGACGAGGCCGGCCTGCTGGAGTCGGCGCAGGTGCACGGCAAGTGGTACGGCACGCCCATCAACCAGGTGCGCGGCATCCTCGCCGCCGGCCGCGACGCGATCCTCACCATTGATCCGCAGGGCGCGCGCGCGGTGCGCGCGCGCGTTCCCGATGCGCTGCTCGTGTTCGTCATGCCGCCGTCGATGGAGGACCTCGCGGATCGGCTCGCCGGTCGCGGCTCGGAGGACCCGGCCAGCATGGAGCGCCGGAGGCGGGACGCTGAACGCTGGATGGCCGACACCGACGACTACGACCACGTCATCACCAACGAGACGGGGCATCCCGAAGCGGCGGCGCAGCAGATCTGGGAGATCATCCAGGCCGAGGCGCGCCGCGAGCCGCCGCGGTCGATCGCCGTCTGACACCACCGATGGCCGACCAGACGGTTCGGGTGGCGGTTGACGCGCTCGCCGACCGTCCGGAGCGCACCTTCAGTTACCGCTGGACCGATGGGCTCGGCGCCGCCGAGCCGGGGTCGCTCGTGCTGGTCCCGTACGGTCGGCGCCTCGCACTCGGGTACCTCCTTGCCGGCGAACCGGACGCTGGAGTCGGCGAGCTGAAGGACGTCGAGGCCGTCGTCTCCGCGCCGATGCTCACCGGCGACCTGCTGGACCTCGCCGGCGACGTGGCGAGCTATTACCGCGCGCCCATCGGCACGACGCTCGCCTCGATGCTCCCACCCGGCCTCGAGTCGCGGCTCGCGCGGCGCTGGGTGGTCGTCGACGCAGCGAGCCTGGCACCGGAGATCGCCGCGCTCGCGCGGGAGGGGGTGATCGAGGACGCACCGCTCCTGCGCCACGCGCCCCGCCGCGGCCGGGACGCGTGGCTGGAGAGGCTGCGTCGCGGCGGCGCCCTGCGCGCCGAGTGGTCGCTGCGGCCGCCGGAGGTGGCCGAGCGACGCGTGCGGGTCCTGCGCCGGGTCGGTGATGGGGTGCCGGCGCGGCGCGCGCCGCTCCAGGTGGCGCTGCTGGAGGCGGTCGCGGATGGCGAGGCGACGTTCCCGGACCTCGCGGACCGGCTCGGCGTCGACGCCGGACGGCTCCTTTCCCCCGCACGGCGCCTCGCGGACCAGGGGCTTGCCGAGCTCGACTGGCGGACGGAGATTCGCGACCCGCTGGCGCACCGTCGCGCGCGCCCGGACCCGATGCACGATCTGGCCGCCGAGCAGGTTGCGGCGGTGGCGGCAATCAATCGGCTGGCGCCCGGTGGCGAGCTGCTGCTCGAGGGCGTGGCGGCGGCCGGCAAGACGGAGGTCTACCTCGCCGCGCTGGCGGAGACGCTCGCGGGCGGACGCGGCGCCATCCTCCTCGTCCCCGAGCTGTCGGGCGTCGCGCAGCTCGTCGACAGGGTGACGGCGGCAGTCGGCGAGCCCGTGGTGGCGCTCCACTCCGGCCTCTCCGGCGGCGAGCGCCACGATGCGTGGTGGCGCATCCTGCGTCGCGAGGCGCGCGTCGTGGTGGGGACGCGGAGCGCCATCATGGCGCCGGTCCAGCCGCTCGGCCTCGTCATTGTCGACGAGGCGCACGACGGCGCCTACAAGTCGGACCGCACGCCACGCCTCGACGCGCGCTGGGTGGCGCGACGGCGGGCGCAGCTCACCGGCGCCCGGGTGGTTCTCGGCACCGCGACGCCGGACGTTGTCACCGTCAGCCGCACGCGTGGCGGCCTCGTCGAGCGAGCGCGACTTCGGGAGCGGCGCGTGGGTTCGGCGCCGGCGGTCGAGGTCGTCGACCTGCGGGAGGAGCTCGCCGCGGGCAATCGGTCCATCTTCAGCCGGCCGCTTGTCGAGGCGCTCGGGGCGCTGCGGCCGGGGACCGAGCAGGCGATCATGCTCATCAACCGCCGCGGCGCAGCCACGTTCGTCCTCTGCCGCGACTGTGGCGAGAGCGTCCGCTGCCCCGACTGCGACCTGCCCTACGTCTTCCACCTCTCCGGGGGCCGGCTGCGCTGCCACCACTGCGGCCGCACCGCCGAGCCGCCGGATGCCTGTCCGCGCTGCGGGTCGCGGCGCATCCGGTACTTCGGCGCCGGGACGCAGCGCGTCGAGGCGGAGCTCCGTGCCGGCTTTCCCCGCCTTCGCGTGGGTCGGCTCGACTCCGATGTCCTCGCCGCCGGTCGTGGCTACGAACGAATCTACGACGATTTCGCCGCCGGCGCCTTCGATGTCCTGGTCGGGACGCAGCTGGCCGCCAAGGGCCTCGATCTGCCGAGCGTCACGCTGTCGGCGGTGATCGCCGCCGACGTGACGCTCAATCTGCCCGACTATCTCGCCCCGGAGCGGACGTTCCAGCTCCTCGCGCAGGTGGCCGGCCGGGCCGGCCGCGGACCGATGCCGGGGCGCGTCGTCATCCAGACCTACGCGCCGACCCACTACGCGGTGCGAGCCGCGGCCGCCGGCGACGTCGATGGCTTCGCGGACGAGGAGCTGCCGCGGCGCCGTCTCCTCGGCTACCCGCCGGCATCGGTGCTGGCGCGGCTGCTTGTCGCGGATGCGGACCGTGACCGGGCGGAGGCGCGGGGTCGGGAGGCGGCGGAGGCGGTGTCGGTCCCCGGCGTCGAGGCGCTCGGTCCGCTGCCGGCCTATGTCCCGCGTCGCGCGGGGCGCTGGCGGATGCAGGTGGTGGTGCGCTCCGAGTCGACGGCGGCACGTGCCGCTGCGCTCGAGCGGGTGCCACCGGGCGTCGCGATCGACGTCGACCCCGAGTCGCTCCTGTGACCGGCCGATTTCGCCAATGCCAGTCACCGGGCCGGGCTGGGCCGGGCCGGGCTGTGCCGGGCCGGGCTGGGCCGGGCTGACTAATTCTGCGGCTGTGCAAACTATCGAGGGCCGGGCCCGCGGGTCATGCGGAGCAGGATCGGTCAATGTGCACGGGCGTCCTGTTGACCCACGATGGAGCGGCATCGGCCCTGATAGCTTGCACAGCGCGGGAATTGGGTTGGGGGCGGGCACGCGCCGCGGGCTACCTGAGGCAGCAGCGGCGCTGCCGCGCGAACGGGGCATCGGTACAATGCTGACATGGTCGTCCGCGAAATCCTCACTGCCGAAGCCCCCATCCTGCGCGAGAAGACGAAGAAGGTTTCGCAGTTCGACGCGAGCCTGCATCGGCTGCTCGACAACCTGCTCGTGACGATGCGTGACGCGCCCGGCATCGGTCTGGCCGCCAACCAGGTCGGCATCCCGCTCCAGGTGGCGGTGATCGAGCTCGAGGAGAAGATCTACGAGCTCGTCAACCCGCAGGTCGTCAAGGCCTCGGGCGAGGTGCTCGACTGGGAGGGCTGCCTCTCGATCCCAGGCTTCGTGGCGGAGGTGACGCGCCACCAGAAGGTGACCGTCAAGGCCAGGGACCGCCACGGCAAGGAGTTCCGGATCAGGGGCGAGGACCTGCTGGCCCGTGCCCTCCAGCACGAGATCGACCACCTCAACGGCATCCTCTACATCGACTATCTCGAGAGCCTCGAGGAGCTCGTCCGGGTGAGCGAGCATCCCGACGAGGTGATCGAAGAGACGGCAGCCGGCATCTGAGCGGCCGGTTCGTCGCGTGAGCGGGATCGGTCGCGTCGCCTTCATCGGTACCGGCGAGTTCGGGGTGCCGTTGCTTGCGCGGCTGCCGCAGCAGACCGATGACCTGCTCGTCATCAGCCAGCCGGACCGACGCGCCGGTCGCGGGATGCGCTCTCGCCCATCACCGGTCAGCGCCTGGGCGCGTGACGCCGGCGTGCGGGTCGAGACGCCGCGCCGGCTCCGATCGGACGAGGCGCGAGACATGCTGGAACGCTGGGCGCCGGACGGGTTGCTGCTCGTTGCGTACGGCCAGCTCGTCCCCGACGACCTGTTGACGGCCGCCCCGCGACCGCCGCTCAACGTTCACCCGTCGCTGCTGCCGCGGCATCGGGGCGCGGCGCCGGTGGCATCGACGATCCTCGCCGGCGACGACGAGGCGGGGGTGACGCTGATGGTGATGGAACCGCGCCTCGACGCCGGACCGATCGTGGCCCAGTGGCGCGTCCCGCTCGACGGCCGCGAGACGACCCCGCAGCTCGAGGGGCGGCTCGCGGCGCTGGCAGCGGAGCGCATCCCCGCCGAGCTCGACCGATGGGCGTTCGGCGACCTCGCGCCGCGAGCGCAGGACGACGAGGCGGCGACGATCATCCATCCCTTCACGCGCGACGACGGCGTCATCGACTGGTCGCGCAACGCGGTCGAGCTCGACCGCCAGGTGCGAGCGCTCCAGCCGTGGCCCGGGGCGTGGACGAGCTGCGACGGGAAGCGCCTCCACGTTCGCGCGGCGCACCCGCTGCCCGGCTTCGACGACCTGCCGGTGGGCGCGCTGCTCCCCGGCGAGCCGGTGCGGGTCGCGTGTGGCGAGGGGGCGCTGGGCCTCGACGTGGTGCAGCCGGAGGGACGCGCGCCGATGGATGCCGCGGCGTGGCGCAACGGGTTGCAGCGGGACCACGTCCTGCTCGGCGTGGAGCTCACCGCACCCTAGCCCGGGGCACGTCACGAGCCCGTCATGCCCCTCGGCTATACTCGCGCCATCCCCCTGCGGAGGTGGGGAACAGCACGATGATCTTCGATCCCAGGTACATCATCTTCGTCCTGCTGCCGACCATTGCGATCACTGGTTGGGCAGCGTGGCGCGTGCGGTCGACGTACGCGAAATGGGCGAAGGTCGATTCAGGCATCAACCTCAATGCGTTCGACTTCGCGCGCCAGCTGCTGGACCGCCAGGGGCTGCGCGATGTGAAGATCGAGCCGACCCCGGGGCGGCTCACCGACCACTACGACCCGCGCGGCAAGGTGCTGCGCGTCAGCACCCAGGTCGCGGAGCCGGCTGCCCTCGCGACCCAGGGCGTCAGCACGACGCAACAGCGCCTCAGCGTCGCCGCCGCCGCGGTCATCGCGCACGAGGTGGGCCACGCCGTCCAGGACGCGAAGGGCGAGCCGGCGATGAAGCTGCGCCAGCTCATCGTCCCCGCGGCGCAGTTCGGCTCCGGCGTCGCGCCATGGCTCATCATCGCCGGCGTCTGGCTCAGCATCACGGGCCTGGCGATCGTGGGCCTCATCGGCTTCGCCGGCGCCGTCATCTTCACCTTCGCCACGCTCCCGGTGGAGATCGGTGCGTCGGGGAAGGCGCTCGCCTTCGTCGACTCGCTCGGCATGGTCGGTGACCGGCAGAAGGGCGCTCGCGACGTCCTCAAGGCAGCCGCCTGGACCTACGTCGCCGGGGCGCTCACCGCGCTGCTCACGTTCCTCTACTACGCCTGGCTCGTCTTTGGACGCCGCAACTGAGCTGAGCGCGGACGGCCCCGCGCCGGCGATCAGCGAGGTCGCACCGGAATCGCTCGCCGCGTGGCTCACCGCCCGCGGCGAGCCGGCGTACCGGGCCGGACAGGTGCTCGCCGGTGTCCACCGCGCCGATGCAAGCGGCTTTGCCGATCTCACCGACCTGCCCGCACCGCTGCGCGAGGCGCTGGACGCCGGCTTCCGCTTCAGCACCATCGACGCCAGCCACGTCCTCACCGCGGACAACGGCCTGACCGCCAAGGCGGTGCATCAGCTGCACGACGGGCAACGGGTGGAGTCGGTGCTGATGCGGTACCCGGCACGGGGCGCGATGGGGGAGCGAACGACGATCTGCATCAGCTCGCAGGCCGGCTGCGCCGTCGCCTGTCCGTTCTGCGCCACCGGCCAGGCCGGGTTCGCGCGGCAGCTGACGCCCGGCGAGATCGTCGATCAGGTGCTGCACTGGCACCGTCCGCCGTGGCACGCGCTGGGTACCGACTGGTCGCCGGCGCAGCGCAACGCGACGTACCACGTCGTCTTCATGGGGATGGGCGAGCCGCTCAACAACACCGATCGCGTCTTCGACGCGGTGCGGCTGCTCAACGACCCACGGCGGCTCGGGATCGGGGCGCGACGGATCACCGTCAGCACCAGCGGCGTCGTGCCCGGCATCGACCGCATGATCGAGGAGCTGCCGCAGGTCAACCTCGCCATCAGCCTCCATGCCGGGACCGATGCGCTGCGCGACGAGCTGGTGCCGATCAATCGCAAGTGGCCGGTCGCCGCGGTCATCGACGCCGGCCGCCGCTTCGCCGACCGGACCGGACGCCGGGTGAGCATCGAGTACGTGATGATCGACGGCATCAACGATACCGACGAGGAGGGCGCGGCGCTCGTGGCGGCGGTGCGCGGCTGGCGCAGCCACGTCAATCTCATCCCCCTCAACCCCACGCCCGGATCACGCTGGAGCGGCACCTCGCCGGCCGGCATCGCGCGCTTCGTCGCCGGCCTCCGGGCCGACGGGGTGACGGTCACGGTGCGCGACACGCGCGGCCGGGAGATCGACGCGGCATGCGGCCAGCTCCACGCGCAGCTCGCCGGGTATGACCTGCCGCGCGTCGCGCGCGAAGCCACACCATCGGTCCCGGTCGCGTGAGCCACGACCTCAGCATCAGCGCCAGCATCCTCAATGCCGACTTCGGCCAGCTCGGCGCCGAGGTCGAGCGGGCCGTCGCCAGCGGGGTCGAGTCGATCCATCTCGACGTCATGGACGGCCATTTCGTCGACAACATCACGCTCGGTCCCGTGGTCGTCGAGGCGCTGCGGCCGCATGCCACGCTGCCGTTTCACAGCCACCTGATGATCAGCCAGCCACTCCGCTACGTGGACGCCTTTGCCGCCGCGGGGAGCGATCTCATCGTCGTGCACGTCGAGGCGGACGATGACCCGTCCGCGGTGCTTGACGCCATCGTCGGGGCGGGCAAGCAGCCCGGTCTCGCGCTCAACCCCGACACTCCGGCGGAGGCGGTGCATCCATACCTCGGCCGCCTCGCCCTGCTGCTCGTCATGACCGTTCAGCCGGGCTGGGGCGGGCAGCCGTTCCGCGACGACGTGCTCCCCAAGATGGCGCTGCTGCGCGACGAGATCGCGCGCCGCGGCCTCGACCTGCCCATCGCTGTCGACGGCGGGGTGAACCTCCAGACGATCGGCGACGCGCGCCGTGCCGGCGGCGACGTGATGGTCGTCGGCTCGGGGTTGTATGGTCATGCCGGCGATCTGGCCCCGGTCGTCGATGAGCTCCGCCGCGCTGCCCACGCGGATGTCTAGACCGATGCCGCGGCTGGCGCCGCGGACGACCAACCCGCTGCCGAGACCTGCCATGACCCCAGGCGCGTTCCGTCCCCTCGTCCTTCTCGTCGTGCTCGCCCTGCTGCTCGCCGCGTGTGGCGAGAACGGCCCGCTGCCGATCGGCGCGTCGCCGACGCCGGTGCCGGCGCACGACGTGGTGATCACGGTCGTCGATGGGGCCACGGACGCACCGCTTCCCGGGGCGACGGTGACGTTCGACGGTGCGGCACGCGCCGCGGACGAGCAGGGCACCATCACCGTCAGTGGTTTCGGCGACGAGCCGGTGGCGGCTGCTGCGCCCGGCTACGACGACGGGGCCGGCACGCTGAGCGCTGACGCAACGCTGCAGATCAGCCTCCGCGACAACACGCTCGAGGGGGTCGTGACCGACGAGGCCGGGGAGCCGCTGGCCGGGGTCGACGTCTTCGTCGACGGCCAGGACACCGGTGCCGTCGCCACCACCGGCGACGATGGCAGCTACCTGCTGGCCGACGTGCCCGAGACCGCGACGCTCATCTACAAGCGCGCCGGCTATCGGCTGGGCGAGATTCCCGTCGACTCGTCGATGCGCATGGACGTGGCGATGGAGCCATTCGGCGTGCGGGCGCTCTACGCGCCGTCCGCCATCTTCGAGGCACCGGGACGTCTCGACGCGATGCTCGACCTCATCGCCCGCTCCGAGGTCAACGCCATGGTCATCGACGTCAAGGAGACGGACGGGAAGCTCTTCTGGGCGACGGATCTCCCCGAGGCGGCCGCGGTCGGCGCGATTCGTGAGCAGCCGGTCTTCGACCTCGCCGAGCTGCTGCCGAAGCTCAAGGAGCGCGGCATCTACACAATCGCGCGGATGGTCTCGATGAAGGACAACCTCACGGCCGTGGCGCGTCCCGAGCTGGCGGTGATGAACTCGGCGACCGGCGAGCCGTGGCGCGACAATATCGGCGGTGCCTGGCTCGACCCGAGCGCCCCCGGGGTGGCCGAGTATCTCGCCGCGATCGCCGGCGACCTCGCCGACAAGGGCTTCGACGAGGTGCAGCTCGACTACATCCGCTTCTTCAGCGATGGCCCGTACGACGTCGCCGACACGAACCTGCCGAACACGCAGTCGTTCCGGCTGCCGGCCATCGAGCGGGTGCTGCGCGTCGTCAGCCAGCGGCTCAGCCACACTCGGACGTTCCTCGGGGCCGACGTCTTTCCGATCAGCTTCATCGTCCCCGACGACCAGGGCATCGGGCAGCGGCCGGAGGTCATCATGCCGTACGTCGACTACTTCAGTCCCATGGTCTACCCGTCGCACTACGGCCCGGGCGTCTTCGGCTTCGACGTCCCCAACGACCACCCGTATGACGTCATCAACGAGTCGCTGCAGATCATGACGCGCGAGGCCGCGGGAATGCCGGTCTCGATCCGGCCGTGGATCCAGGACTTCGGCTACGGCGCCTTCGCGCCTTATTCCGCGGCGCAGGTCGAGGCGGAGATGTCCGCGCTCGCCGACAACAACGCCTCGGGCTGGATGATCTGGAACGCGCGGGCCTTCTTCACCGAGGCGGCGCTCGGCCCGCCGCGAGACGGCGAGGACGCCGGGCCGATCACGACCGCGGAACCGGCCACGACCGTCGCACCTGCGGCCTCCGCCTCGCCGTAGCACGACGGATGCGGCTCGTCATCCAGCGCGTGGAGCGCGCATCGGTGCGCGTCGGCACCGAGACGGTCGGCGAGATCGGAGCGGGCGCGCTCGTCCTGGTGGGGATCGCCCACGGCGATGATGCGGCGACCGCCAATCGCGCCGGCGACCGGCTGGTGAATCTTCGCTACTTCGAGGACGAGACGGGTCGCACGAACCGGTCGATCGTCGACGTCGGTGGCGCGATGCTCCTCGTGAGCCAGTTCACACTGCTGGCGGATACCTCCCACGGCCGGCGCCCCGGATTCGCCGCCGCGGCGGCGCCGGACATGGCGGCCCCGATCGTCGAGCGGCTCGCGGACCACGTCGCGGCTGCCGGGGTCCCGGTCGCGCGCGGCCGATTCGGGGCGTCGATGGCGGTGGAGCTCGTCAATGACGGGCCATTCACCCTGGTGCTCGACGTCGACTGAGCCGCGATCGCGGTGGGGAGATGAACAGGGCTGGTTCGTGTGCCTCGTGCACCGTGCCCTTATCCTCGCGCTGTGCACGCTATCGGCGCTGCTCCCGGCGCCTCACGGTGGCGACCTCGGCCAATGTGCACGGGCGCGAAGTTGACCGTGCTCATTACCCCATCAGCGCTGTTTGCTTGCACCAGGCGAGGATTGGGCTGAGCTGCCCTGGCACTGCGCGGCCCCGGACACAACGACGCCCGCGTCGGCTGACGCGGGCGTATCGGTCCAATGGTGGTGGTGGTGGTTGGTCAGATCTTCTGAGCGGTGCGGCGGCAGCGGCTGCAGGCCTGGACCTTCGTCACGGTCCCCTTGCGCGTGACGGTCATCGGCTGCAGGTTCGGGAGCCAGCGGCGCAGCGCACGCTTGCGGTTCATGCCAACCGACTGGGAGTTCCAGCCGGTGATCGGCTTCTTGCCGCAGATGTCGCAGATGCGAGCCATGGGACGGGCGATGCTCCAATCATGAAACGACCGGCGCCAGGCGCCGGAGCGACCGGGATCGTAGCACGCTACGATCGGGCCATGCAATCGAGCGCGCCGCGGCGGGCGTGACCGCAACCTGCACGGCGACCGCCCTTCGACCCGAGGACCTGGACGCACCGATCCGGGCCGTCATGCCGGACATGGCGCGCAGCGCGGCCGCCCTCCGGCGACTGGGGATCACCACGCCGCGCGAGGCAATCTTCCATCTTCCGTTTCGCTACGACGACTTCAGCGAGCTCCGCCGCCTCGGCGAGCTCGTCGAGGACGAGAAGCAGTCCGCGGTGGTCACCGTCGGGGCGGTGAAGATCGAGAAGGGCTTCGGCCGCCGCCCCCAGCGCGTGATCGCGCAGCTGAGCGACGACAGCGGCAGTGCCGAGGCGATCTGGTTCGGCCGTCGCTACGTGGAGCGGCGCCTCGCTACCGGCGACGAGATCGTCGTCAGCGGCAAGGTGACGATGCGCGGCTGGCGGCCGCAGTTCACCGCGCCCGACTTCACGCCGGCGGGCCGGGAATCGCTGCACACCGCGCGCGTGGTGCCGGTCTATCCGCTCGCCTCCGGGCTGACCCAGAAGCGCGTCCGCGAGCTGCTGGCGCGCATCCTGGAGCGCTCGCTGGTGGCGGTTGACGACCCCCTGACCGATGCGGAGCGCGGCGAGCTGCCGTCCCTCGCCGACGCGCTCGCCTCGGTGCACTTCCCCGACACGATGGACCTGGTGCGGCCGGCGCTGGATCGGCTGGCGTTCGACGAGCTGCTGGCGCTGCAGCTCACGCTCGCCGCCGCGCGCCAGGCACGCGGTGAGCAGCGCGCGCCGGCCGTCGCGGTCGACGCGAGCGAGCGCGCGGCGCTCCTGGCGGCGCTGCCCTTCGAGCTGACTGGCGGCCAGCAGCGTGCCGTCGACGAGGTGCTCGGCGACCTGGGAGCGGAGCGTCCGATGCGCCGTCTGCTCCAGGGGGACGTCGGCAGTGGCAAGACCGCCGTCGCGGCCGTGGCGCTGGCCGCCGCCGTGCGGGGCGGCTGGCAGGGCGCGCTGATGGCTCCGACCGAGGTGCTCGCACGCCAGCATCACGCCGGCCTGGCGCCGCTGCTCGATGCGCTGGGCGTGCGGGTCGAGTTCCTGTCCGGATCTCTCGGGGCCGCGCGGCGCCGCGAGGTGCACGAGGCACTCGCCGGTGGCCTCGCCGACGTGGTGATCGGCACGCACGCGGTGATCAGCGCGGGCGTGGAGCTTCCCCGGCTGGCGCTGGCGGTGGTCGACGAGCAGCACCGCTTCGGCGTGGCGCAGCGTGCCGCCCTGCAGGCGAAGGCCGGCCAGCGGGATCCGCACGTGCTGGCCCTCACCGCGACGCCGATCCCACGCACGCTGACGCTCACCCTGTACGGCGACCTCGAGATCAGCACCATTCGCGAGCTGCCGCCGGGCCGCCAGCCCGTGCGCACCGAGATCCGCGACCGCTCGGCGCTGCCGAAGATCGAGCAGTTCCTCGCCGACGAGGCGGCTGCGGGACGCCAGTCGTTCGTGGTGGTGCCGCTCGTCGCGGAGTCGGAGTCCCTCCAGGCGGCCTCCGCCGAGGCGGAGGCGGAGCGGCTGCGGGCGGCGTTGCCAGCGGTCCGCATCGGCCTGGTGCACGGCCAGCAGAAGGCGGATCCGCGCGACGAGACGATGCGGGCGTTCGCCGCGGGAGAGATCGACCTGCTGGTCGCAACAACGGTGATCGAGGTGGGGATCGACGTGCCGAATGCGAGCGTCATGGTCATCGAGGACGCGGAGCGCTTCGGCCTCGCCCAGCTCCACCAGCTGCGCGGCCGGGTCGGTCGCGGCGGTCACCGCTCGTTCTGCATCCTCCTCTCCGATGCGGCCGACGAGCGCAGCCGCGATCGGCTCGAGGTCGTGCGTGGCTCCAGCGACGGGTTTGTCATCGCCGAAGCGGACCTGCGGCTGCGCGGCGCGGGCAACCTGCTGGGAACGCGCCAGGCAGGCCTGCCGCCGTTGCGCGCGGCCAGCCTCTTCGAGCCGCGCCACCTGGCGCTGGCCGGGCGCGCCAGGGAGCTCGCCGACCGGCTCGTCAGTGAGGACCCGCGCCTCGAGCAGCGGCCGGCCCTTGCCCGTGCCCAGGCCGAATTCGTCGCCCGCGAGGAGGGCGACGCGGCCGACGCCGACTGATCCAGCATGCGCGTGATAGCCGGTACGGCCGGTGGGATCGTCCTGCTTGCGCCGCGTGACCGCGCCGTCCGCCCGATCACGGACCGGGTCAAGGAGACGCTGTTCGCGATCCTCGGCGCGCGCGTCCTCGATGCCCGCTTCCTCGACCTGTATGCCGGCAGTGGCGCCATCGGGATCGAGGCGCTGTCGCGCGGCGCCGCGGCGGCGACGTTCGTCGAGCGCAACCGCGCGGCGACGAAGGTGATCGACGCCAACCTGGCGCGCACGCGCCTCGTGGCCGCGACATCGGTCCACGCCGAGCCGGTGGAGCGCTTCCTGTCGCGCCCCCCCGAGGAACGTTTTGAGCTCGCCGTGCTCGATCCGCCGTACGCCGACCATGCTATCCTCGCGCCGCTCGCGGCCCTGGTGCCGTGGCTGGCGCCCGGTGCCACCGTGGTGGTGAAGCACTTCTGGCGCACGCCGGTCCCCGCGCCGCCGGACCTTGTGGCGGTCCGGGAGCGTCGGTTCGGCGAGACGACGTTGACGTTCCTGGAGCTTGGAAGTCCGGAGGAGGGCGCATGAGCCGCATCGCCGTGTTTCCCGGATCGTTCGATCCGATGACGAACGCGCACCTCGACGTGGCGCGTCGGGCCGCCGCATTGTTCGACGGGCTCGTGGTGGGGGTGCTCAACAACCGCCGGAAGCAGCCGCTCTTCGATATCGACGAGCGCGTTGCGCTCATCGGTGCTTCGGTCGCCGAGCTCGGGTCGCACGTCACCGTAGCCGCCTTCGATGGCCTCACCGTCGAGTTCGCCCGTCGCCATGGGGCCCGCTTCGTGGTGCGCGGGCTGCGCGCGGTGAGCGACTTCGAGGCCGAGCTGCAGATGGCGCACACGAACCGCAAGCTGGCGCCCGAGGTTGACACGACATTTCTCATGAGCGCGCTCGAGTTCGGCTACCTCAGCTCAAGCCTCGCCAAGGAGGTGGCGATGTTCGGCGGCGACATCGGCGGCATGGTGCCGGCTCCGGTCGCGGCGGCACTTCGGTCACGCTTCGCCGCTGCGGAGCGCGCCTGAGCAACCGTTGCCCCCAACGCCGCTCGGCGGCATGGACGATCGGCACTGCCCGACGCTATGATCGCGTCGCGGTGTGACGCGCCGCGTGCCACGAACAGGAGGCCGCCACGGACATCATCTTTCTCGTCGAGCGCCTCGAGTCGCTCGTGGCGGCCGGCAAGAAGCTGCCGCTCACGAACAATGTCGTGGTCGACCAGGCTGGCGTCCTCGAGCTCATCGACCAGCTGCGGGTTTCCGTTCCCGACGAGGTCCGCCAGGCGAAGCGCATCACCGACGAGGCGCAGCGCATCGGCGAGCGGGCCCACGACGAGGCCGACCAGGTGATCGCGCGGGCACAGGAGCAGGCCGCACAGCTGCTCGACGAGCGCGAGCTGGTCAAGATGGCGCAGCAGCGCGCCACCGAGCTGATCGAGCAGGCGCAGGCGGAGGCCGCCGAGGTGCGGCGCGGGGCCGACGAGTACGCGGCGGGCGTCCTCATCCGTCTCGAGGGGGAGTGCATCAAGGCCCTCACGAGCATCAAGCGCGGGCTCGACATGCTCGATGACCGCTACCGGCCCGTGGACGGCGGTGCGTCGCTGCCGGTCGGCGACGAGAGCGACGTCGAAGGGGCACGCTCGACGCCACGCGGATGACCACGTTCAACGTCGCCGGGCTCATGGCGGAGCCGGCGGGCAGCACGCGCGAGGCACGCCTGCGCGATCACTACGTCACCCTCGGTCCCGACGTCGAGCTCGCCGGTCCGATGGACGCCGACCTGCGGCTGCAGCGTACGAACCGCGGCGTCATTGTCCGCGGCGCTGCCCGCGCGCCGCTGCTGCGAACGTGCGCCCGCTGCCTCGACGCGTTCGTCGAGGACGTCGAGGTGGCGATTGACGAGGAGTTCCTGCCGACGATCGACCCCGCGAGCGGAGCTCCCGTGGTGGGCGATGCCGGGGATGCCGAGACGCCACGGATCGATGGACACCACGAGATCGACCTCCGCGGCGTGCTGCACGACGAGCTGGCGCTGACGGAGCCGATGCATCCGCTCTGCCGGCAGGACTGCCCGGGGCTGTGCGTCGTCTGCGGCCGGTCGCTCGCCGACGGGCCGCACGACCATGGCGTCGACGAGGTGGACCCGCGGCTGGCCGGCCTGGCTGCGCTGCTCGAGCGGGAGCAGTGAGGGGATGGGTCCGGCGGCCGTTCGCCAGCAGCCGAGAGCGGCGGCTATACTGCGGCGTTCCCAGCCGGGACCTTGCACCACCTGATCAGGAGTAGCGCGTGGGCGTTCCCAAGCGAAAAGTATCAAAGGCGCGCCAGGGCGAGCGACGCGCGCATCTCGCCATCAGCGCGCCGGCGCTCGTGGAATGCGACCACTGCCACGAGCTGAAGCGCTCCCACCACGTCTGCCCGACGTGCGGCTACTACGACGGCCGCGAGGCGTTGCCGATCGAGCAGCCGTCGCCGGCAGAGGCCCTTCTTCATCGACTTCTGCGGTTGCTACGCCGTTCTTCTTAGCCCATCAGAGATCCATGAGAGCATCGCCTTTCGCTCAAATCTTGTTCCATAGCAACTGACGACCGGATCGGCCATCATCTCCTTGGTCAAACATCGGTAGGTTGTATTTTGAGTTTTATGCGCGATAGCAATGCGAGGGCAAAATGCGACTCCAGCTACGACCCCGAGTTTTATCGATACGCCATCCGGTATTGGTTTTACGTCAATGCTCTCGCCGTAAAATGACGTCACCCGCCATACAACTATGGCTAGAATCGGATAATACTACTTGGGTTGTATTTTTCCTATAATGTGATGGTATTGACTTTTTATAAAACTGTACGTACAACCATGTAGCTACCCAGTAGGCCACATACGTAGACAGCTGTCCTCACCATCGCACAGCGGCACAGTACGCGTCGACGCGTGGGCCTTCTAAATTTCTCCAAGTCAATCCTAACAACAACTTTACTGCTTAGAGGTCCAACTACCTTTTGTCTACAAAAAGAGGTGAAAAATGTCGAGTCAAATCGCTGCAGGCTACTAGACTATATTTCACTAAGACTATAGCTAAATGAAGAGCTGGGGACCGCGATCGTGGAAACGGGGAAATAGATAGACTCGAAGCAGACTAATAATTAAACAGACTGATGATCCTCGACTAAACTCTAGCTGTAGAGATGAAGATGGCGGTGATATGGTATAAGGTCCTACTACCCAACGACGCCCTAATCCTAACGAGAAAAAAATTCAATCTCTCATTCTGGCTGTCAGTCCTGAAGAACAGGGCTTCAAGCAGCTACGAATTCCAATTTACTCCGTCGATGACAATAGCTCATTTCTCATGTCCCTTTATAACTTGTCCTAGCTTTTTAAAATGTATGTATTGTAGACGGACAAAACGCCGGGTTTTTTGACCTTGGGCATTATCCGGTGCTTCTTGCGACCGGCTGATTCCACTTCTGTAAGCGCCCGCAGAATGTCGGAAATGTGAAAGTCACGTGAAGCCATCTCAGCCTTGGAAAGCTTCGAATCCAACTCCAATCTCGACATTTCCTTACTGCCGTCGCCAGGCTGTAGTTGCCATTGCCAAATATCCCATTACTCCTCGTCACGCCAGTTGAGACTAGCGGCGCGCTCGTAATTGTGACCGAGCTTGCTGATCATATTAGGCTCCTCCATAATTTGCTTAGTGAGAGGGCAGAAGAAACGCTTCTCAGGTACAGCAACGAAGGCAGTGAAAACATCCTCTTCTTCATCGACTTCTGCAATCGCTACGCCGTTCTTCTTGGCCCATCTTAGATGCATGCGAGGATCGCCTCTCGATCAAATCTTGTTCCATAGCAACTGACGACC
>JBBRWZ010000051.1:0-16254 GCA_038248895.1 Candidatus Limnocylindria bacterium
CTACGGCGACGAGATCGGCATGACCAACGTTCCCATCCCGCACGACCGGGCACAGGATCCGTGGGAGCGGCGCGAGCCGGGCAAGGGGCGGGATCCGCAGCGCACACCGATGCAGTGGGACGGGTCGCCGAACGCCGGCTTCACCGATGGGCGCGCCACGCCCTGGCTGCCCCTCGGGCCCGACCACGATCGTGTCAACGCCGCCGCCCAGGCAGATGCCCCCGACTCGCTGCTGACGCTCACCCGACGCCTCATCGCCCTGCGACGCTCGCACCCTGCGCTCGCACACGGCGACTTCGTGCCCTTCGGCCCGACCCCCGAGGGAACCTATGCGTTTCGGCGTGTCACCCCGGGATCGGCGGTGACGGTCGCCCTCAACCTGACCGATGCGCCGGCGCGCCTGACCGGCGCGCGGCCGGGTCGCGTCCTGATCGGTACGCGCGTCGAGCGTGATGGCGACGCCGTCGGCACCGAGGTGGACCTCGCCCCGAACGAGGCGCTCGTCGTCGAGGAGCGTTGACCGCCCACGGATCAGCGCGGCGGACCGGCCGCGGGGCCGGTCCCGGAGGTCACTCCGCCGGGGACGTGCCCGCGATGTTGACCATCCAGTCCGTGCCGAATCGGTCCTTGAGCATGCCAAACTGGTCGCCCCACGGCGCCTTCTCGAGCGGCATGGTGACCGTCCCGCCATCCGCGAGGCCGTTCCAATAGCCGGTGAGCTCGGCATCATCGTCACCGCTGAGGGAGACGCTGATCGACGAGGCGTCCGGCGTGCCGCCCATCGACAGCGGGCTGTCCGAGCCCATGATCGTCATCCCGTTCGGCGCGTCGAGCTGCGCGTGCATGATGCGCTCGGCGTCACCGGGGTCCTGCGCCATGCCGCCCTCGGCGAACGTCTGGATCACCAGCTCACCGCCGAACACGCCACGGTAGAACTCCATCGCCTCGCGTGCCGTGCCGTTGAACGACAGGTAGGGGTTGAGCTTGCTTGTCATCGGTCTCCTCATGTTTGCTGTTCAGGATCATTGACCGATGGATGCGGCCGGACTCATCGGTCTATTCGACGATCTTCGCCATGACGTGCCTGGCTGCTTATGTCCTCCCCGAGCGACTGGTCATATGCCTCGCTGGCTGTCATTAGCCGGACAATCGGTCGGTTGACCCGCCTGAGGCGGCGGCCGCTGAGCGTGGCGGACCCGACCGTGCCGCCTCCCGGCCGGCTAACGATCGCCATGCGAACTTCTGTCACGTCACGGCACGGCAACTCGTCACATGATCATGTCACCCACCCGCTGGCGAGTCAGAGCTCGCGGGACTCCATGAGCCGCTTGGCGTTGGCGAGCCCGCGCTCCCACCCTCGTTCGTAGTTGCGCACGAAAGGCGGACCGATGAGGCGCATCACTCCCTTGAGCTCGAACGTCGAGTCGACGTCCACGCGCGTCCCGCCAGCGACCGATGCAAAGGCCAGGCTCACCTTGAATGGCGCGCTGCGTGACGTGCCCTTCATCGCGGCCAGGCGGGGCGGATCGTATGCGGTGACCACGGCATCGTTCTCCACCGCGCGGCCCAGGACCCGGACGCGCGCGCGGCGTGTGGAGCCGACGCCATGTGGCGCAGGCGACGTCCACCACTCCTCGACCTGCGCGGGGTACCAGCGCCCCGTGAGCTCGACGTCCGTGAGAACGGCGAACACGTCCTCGATCGGTCGCTGGATGGTGACGGTGCTCCGCGTCATGACTTGGCCCCTCAGTCGACGATCTTCGCCATGACGTGCTTGATGATGGTGTAGTCCTCGATGCTGTAGCTGCTCATGTCCTTGCCGTAGCCGGACTGGCCGAAGCCGCCATGCGGCATCTCGGACGCGATCGTCAGATGGTCGTTGATCCAGACCGTACCGTAGCGCAGCGCCTTCGCGGCGCGCAGCGCGCGCTTGACATCCTTCGTCCAGACCGATGCCGCCAGCCCGTACGGCACGCCGTTCGCCCAGCGCAGACCCTCCTCCTCGTCAGTGAAGCGCTGCACCGTCACAACCGGACCGAACACCTCGGACTGCACGATCTCCGCGTCCTGGGCGACGCCGGTCACGACCGACGGCTGGAAGAAGAACCCTTTCTCACCCATGGTCGCGCCGCCGGTTGCGATCTCGGCTCCGTAGCCGCGCGCGCGCTCGATGAAGCCGGCGACGCGCTCCTGCTGGGCGCGCGTCACAAGCGGCCCCATGTCGAGCTCCGGGTCTGAGGCCGGGTCGCCGACCTTCAGCGACTCCACCGCCGGGATGAGTTTCTCGAGCGCGCGGTCGTACCCGTCGCCCATGGCGATGATCCGCGTCGCGGCGGTGCAGTCCTGCCCCGAGTTGAAGAATCCGGCCAGCTTGATCGTCTCGGCCAGGGCGTCCATGTCCGCGTCGTCGAAGACCAGCACCGGCGCCTTCCCGCCAAGCTCGAGGTGGACGCGCTTCACCGTCTGCGCCGCCGCGGCCGCGATCTCCCTGCCGGTGGCCGTGTCGCCGGTGAGTGACACCATGTCGACGTCGGGATGACGGATGAGCCGATCCCCGACGACCGCGCCGGGGCCGGTGACGACGTTGAAGACGCCCTTGGGGAAGATGTCCGCCGCCAGCTCGGCGAGGCGAATCGCCGACAGCGGCGTGATCGAAGCCGGCTTGAGCACCACCGTGCAGCCCGCTGCCAGCGCGGGGCACAGCTTCCAGATCGCCATCATGAGCGGGTAGTTCCAGGGCGCGACCTGGCCCACGACACCCGCCGGCTCGCGGCGAACCATGCTCGTGTGCGTGCTCACGTACTCGCCCGCCGCTTTTCCCTCGACGACCCGCGCCGCGCCGGCGAAGAAGCGCACGTTGTCCACCGTGAACTCGACATCGAAGTCAGCCGTGCCCTTGGGCTTGCCGACGTTGGCCTGCTCCAGGGCGGAGAGCGTCGCGGCGTCCTGCTCGATCGCGTCCGCGAACGCGTAGAGCGCCTTCGACCGGTCCTGCGGTGTCGAGACGGACCACGTCTCGAACGCGGAGCGCGCGGCGGCGACCGCGCGGTCGACGTCCGCCGCATCTCCCCGGGGTACCTGCGCGATCTCCTCCTCGGTGGCCGGATTGACGACGGCGACGGTCTCGCCGGAGGCGGCATCGGCCCAGGCTCCGTCGATGAACATCTGCTGGCGGCTGGCGGTGAGCGTCATGGCGCGGGTGACCTCGGCGATTGGCGGTGTCGTGATTAGAGGCGGCGGGCGCGGCAGGAACGCGGCGCTCACCGATCCTCGGCAGATTGTACCGGGATGAGCAACGGAATCGGTGCAGCCCGGCCGGGTGACTGGCCGAATCCGCAGCCCTCCATCCGGCGCCGCGCCCAACTGTTCAGGAGTCCTGAACAGTTGCTGCGGTCGGGCCGCTGGATTCGCGGCGCAGGCGGGCGCCGGACCAGGGCTGTGCCGGTCAGCGCAGGGGCAGGTAGCTGCCATCAGCCACGCGCGCCGCCACGAACAGCAGGTCGGCGGCACGGTTGAGGTAGGGCACGACCGATGACGCGGCGGGCAGCTCGCCCGCCGAAGCAAGCGCAACAGCGCGCCGTTCCGCGCGGCGGATGGTGGTGCGTGCGACATCGAGCGCCGCGCCGACGACGGACTCGCCGGGGACAACGAACTCCCTGGGCTGGGGGACGAGCAGCTCGAGCTCGTCGATGTCGCGCTCGAGCTGCTCGACCATCTCCACGGTGACGAGGCTCGTGCCAGCCACCAGACGGTCTCGACGATCGAGATGCGTGGCGAGCTCGGCGCCGACGACGAAGAGCTCGCGTTGCAGCCGCAGGATCAGCTTCGGCAGGCGCGGCTCGTCGCGGTCGGTCAGTGACCCGAGCGCCGCCCGCGCGACCCCGAGCGCGGAGACCGCCTCGTCGGTGGTGCCGTAGGCATCGGTCCGCAGGTCGGCCTTGCTGATCCGATCACCACCGAACAGGAGCCCCGTCGTGCCGTCGTCGCCCTTCCGGGTGTAGATGCGCATCGGACGATCCTAGCCGCCACGGGCGGCGCGCGGCAGGGTAGCGGGCCGCGGGGCTGGCCAGCTGGCATCGGAGGTGCATGGACGCGACAGGTGACGAAGAGCGAATCACAGATCCCGCACCGCGCCGCCGATGCCGCGCTTGCCGGCAAGCGCGTCCTCGTCGTCAACGACACGCAGGAGATCCTGGAGCTGTTCGAGGACATCCTGGCGCCAATGGGGCTGGACGTGATCCTGATGAGCTACGCCCCGCGCGAGCTCGACCGTATCCGCGAGCTGCAGCCGGAGCTCGTCATCCTCGATTTCGTCTTCGGCGAGAAGGAGCTTCTCGGCTGGGAGCTGCTCCAGAAGCTGAAGATGGATCGGCGCCTCGAGCGCGTGCCGGTCGTCGTCTGCACCGCGGCACTGCGGATGGTGAGTGACCTGCAGGGCTACCTCACCGAGCAGGGCGTGGTGGTGGTCGTGAAGCCATTCAACATCGACCAGCTCGAAGATGCGGTGCGAAACGCGCTGACCATCGCCGACTCGGCGGGTGGCATCCGCCGGCGCGCGTCGCCGAAGGCGAAGGGCGCGAGCGTGGCCGACGGGGCCGCCTGATGCGGCCGAATCCGGGCTAGAAGAGACCGGGTGGCGGCTCCCAGCGGTCTGCCAGCAGCGTCACCTTGACGGTGCCGGTCACGACGGCCTCGGCATTGGCCTTGACCTCGCTGATGAGCTCGCCCGCCCACGGACAGAATGGCGTGGTGAGGATCATCTTGATCTCGGTTGGCTTGTCGCCCTCGCCGATTTCGATCCCCTTGATCAGGTCGAGGTCCACGATGCTCATCCCGATCTCGGGGTCGTGGATCTCGTAGAGGGCGCTCATCACCTCGTCGGCCTTGCCGAGGTTGGCATCGATCGTCATGCGCTGAGTCTAGCAGTCGCGACCCGTGCGCCCCCAGCGCCGCTGATCGGTCACCGATCCTGCACCGCACCGCACTCCGGCGCGCGGTTGCGCTGATCCATCAGCCGCCGCCGCGCACGCGACGCTGCTCCCGCCGCGGCTCACGCTCCCCCGGCGCCGATACACCGCCAAATCGGCACCCAAGCACCCGTTCTGGCGCCATTTCCGCGACCAGTACGCCAAAGACAAACGAGAACTGGTTAGAGGAGCCGAGTGTCGAAGTTCGGGTGCGGGGAGGGGACGATGGGGCGGACGCGGGTGTAGCCCTCGTAGATCGTGCCATCGGCGTCGAGCTGGGCTCGCAGGTCGGCGAGCTCCTCCTTCGCATCGGCCTGGCTGGCGTGACACTCGAGGGCCGCGAGCTTGCGGCCGGCGACCGCGGTGACGTCGATCCGATGCGACGCGGACTGCTCCTCCGGAGAGAGGTCGTAGCGCTTGTGCCCCGGCCCGAAGATCGGGGACAGGACGTACACCGCTGCCGGCGCCATGCCCGACTCGGCCAGCCGCTCCACCGCCCAGCGAGTGGCGCTGCCGACGACGATGTGATCCGGATGACCGGTGATCCCGTGCGGGCCGAACGTGATGATGGCATTCGGTCGTCGCTCGGCCAGCCAGGCGGTGATCTCGTCGACGAGCTTCTCGAATGGCGCGTCGGCCACCCCGCCGTCCGCATATCCCTCGAGGACGCTCACCTCGTTGAGACCGATCTTGCCCGCCGCGCAGCGCAGCTCGTCCTCGCGCTGATCGCCGAGCGCGGGGTCGGAAGTCCCGTCGGCCGTGCCCGCCTCACCGCGGGTCGCGACCAGCAGACGCGTCACCCGTCCGGCATCCGCGGCAAGGGCGAGGGCGCCGGCACAGCCGAACGTCTCGTCGTCGGGATGTGCAAAGACGGCCGCCAGGCCGCCGGTCTCGAAGGGGGCGCCCCAGGCGCGATCGGTCACCGCTGCTCCTCGTCGTCAGGCTCGTCATCGGAGAGCAGGGTCCAGCCCTGCTTCTCGACACTGGTCCTCATCGTACGCAGGACGGCCAGCTTGGCGCTCGCGACCTCGACGATGAACCGATGCGTCCCCTCGTCGTCGAGGGCCGCGCCAGGCGGCGCGCTGCCGCGGCCGACGTTCAGCCACGCGAGGTGGTAGCGGTCCATCCGACCCCAGACGCGCTCGAGCAGCTCATCCGAGTTGAGGAGCCACATCCGGAAGCCGTTCCAGTCCGGATCGCCCACGAGACGGTCGCCGGCCGTCACCAGGCCATCGGTGGCACGCAAGAAGGCGGTGCGCGACATCACGGTGCGTGTTCGGGGTGGCTGGCTCACGGGGCGGCAGTATGCCACGCGTACTATTGCCCGCCATCGGGCCCGGATCAGACACTCGAGGCGTGTCCGTCCTGAGCGCCGCATGACTCGCGGCCGCATCCTGCGCCTCGTCGCCGTGGCGGCGCTCGCGCCCATGGGCGTTGGCGTGCTGCGGCTGCTGCCCGTCTCCCCGGCGTCCGCCGTACCGTGGCTGACGACGACCCTGGCCGCGATTGTCGCGCTCGCCGCCGCCGCCGACACCGCGCGCCGCCTGGCGGCGTCGCTCCGCACCCACGCGCTGGCCGACGTGCTCGACGCCATTGCTCCGGCGGCGGTTGCCGCGTCCGCCGCGGCGGCGACGCTGGGCACGACCGGGCGACCGGGTTCCCTCCTCCTCGGCCTCGCGGTCGCGGGCATCGCGTGGCTCGCGAGCAGCGCCGTCCCCGCGGTCGAGCGTGCCGGCGGGCTGTTGGCGGGCGGCGGTGTCGTCGCCGGCGCCGTCCTCGTCCTCGCGGCGACCCTCTTCGTGACATGGCCGGCGTGGGCGGTCCCCGCGCTTGGAGTCGGAGCGGCCACGGGTATCGGCGCAGCGTCGGTGATGCGGGAGCGCCGCGATGGATCCAGTGGCAGCGGCGCGATCCTCGCCGCGCTGGCCGGAACGGCAGCCGCGCTCGCCGTCTCCCGGGCCGACAGCGGCGAGATGCTCCTGGCACTCCTCGCCCTGGCCTCCACCGCGGCACTGCATGCGGTGGAGCCGGCGCGGCGCCCGACCGCGGCCGATGCACCACCCCGGCTCCCCGGCCACCGCGGCCCATCGCTGCCGCCGCTTGCCGCCGATCTCGCGGAGGGTCTGCTGCTCCTCGATCGCGACGAGCGACTCCTCGACTGGAACGTTGCCGCCGCCACCCTCGTGGACCTCGGCCCCGATCCCAGGGGACGGCCGATCGCCGACGTCGTCGGGCCGCTCGTCGGGGATGCGGCATGGCGGCTCCTGCACGGTGCTGGCGCCGGTGAGCGCCGGCGCACGACGACGCAGCGTGGGCGGCCTCTGGAGCTGACGGTGAGCGATGCGTCGCCGGATGGCATGCTCCTGGTCGTGCGTGACCTTTCGCTCGAGCGCGGCGAATCGACCGAGGCGGCGCGCCTCGCCCGCGAGCTGCGCGGCACCATCGAGGAGCTGCTTGACGCGCGACGGACGATCGAGCTCCAGCGCGACGAGATCGAGCGCGCCGCGGCCGTCGACCCGCTGACCGCCGTCCTCAGCCGCCGCGCACTGCTCGACCGGCTGCGCAGCGAGGCGGCCGAGGCGCGCCGCTACAGCCACCCGGTGGCGGTGGTGGTGGTCGACGTCGACGGCTTCGCTGCGGTCAATCGCGACCACGGGCTCGGCGTCGGGGACGCGGTGCTCCGCGAGCTCGCGCTTCGCCTCCGCCTGCGAATGCGCGAGGCAGATGCGCTCGGCCGGCTCGCGGGCGATGCCTTCGGCGTGATCCTCCCGCACACCGACGAGCGGGGCGCAGCCATCTTCGCCGACACCATCCTGCGCCGCCTCGTGTCACGTCCGGTGGCGACCGCCGCGGGACCGTTGGCGGTCCAAGTCTCGATTGGCGTGGCATTGATGCGAGCCGGGATGGATCTCGACGACGAGGGCCTCCTCGTCGCCGCCGGCGAGGCGCTGGCGGCGGCGCAGCGCGGCGGCGGGAATCGCATCGCCTTCGACCGGCAGCATGGCTTCGTGCGCCTCGAGGAAGCACGGTCGGAGCGTGGCCCGACGTCCCGGCCAGGCGGCGACGACGACCCTGCAGCACGCGATACGGGCGGCTGACGTATCGGTCGGTGTACCATCGGTCGCCATGCCATCGACCTCGCCGGACCTCTCGGCGCGCCTGATCTTCCCGACGCGTGAGATCGTTGAGGAGTACTACCTCCCCATCATCTACACCGCCTGCCGCACCTGCTACAGCGAGCAGATGCCGTCGCAGATCTGGGACAAGGCAGTGAGCCGCCAGGTCGCCGATGAGAAGCAGCAGAACCTCGTCCGCAAGGTGATGGAGTCCGGCCACGGCTCGACCATCGAGCACGTGAACTTCACGTTCGCCATCAGCGGCGTGACGCGGACGCTCTCCCACCAGCTCGTGCGGCACCGGGCAGGGACCGCCTTCGACCAGCAGTCGCAGCGCTACGTCAGCTTCAAGCAGCGCGACAACTACACGATTCCCGACAGCATCGGCAAGGGGGACCTGCCCGACGACCTCGCCGGTCGCTTCCAGGCTGCCATCGATGACAACCTCGACCTCTACGGCCAGCTCCTCCAGGCGGAGGTGCCGGCGGAGGACGCCCGCTTCATCTTCCCCAACGCGATGCAGACGAACCTGATCATGACGGTGAACCTGCGGCAGCTGATCCACATGTCGGGCCTGCGCCTCTGCACCATGGCGCAGTGGGAGATCCGCCAGCTGTTCAAGCAGATCCGGCACGAGATCTTCCGGGTCAGCCCCTTCTTCGGCAGCTTCCTCGCGCCCAAGTGCGTGCCGCTCGGCTACTGCGACGAGATGGGCAACCGCGACGAGCATTGCCGGATTCGTCCGCATCGCGACACCGTCATGGCAGTGTGGGAGGCATACCGGGCCGGTACCGATCTGGTCGAGACCAATGGACCGATCGTCCCCGAGACGAGCCCGTTCCGCCCGAAGCCACGCCGCACGCCGGTCGCGGTCATCGACGAGAGCAGCCTGCCGCAGCGGCCAACCAGCGTCGTCAGCGAGTCCGCCGGAGACGCCGACCGGGTCTGACCCACTACCCTCAGGGTCGTGCACCTCTTCATTACCAGACTGGTCCACCACGTCGCCCAGCTGCGCTCGACGTTCTGGTTCGTCCCCGGCGTGATGGTCCTGGTTGCCGCGATGCTGGCGGCCATCACGCTGTCCATCGACCAGGGCCTCGTGGGCGTGCCGCTGCCGTCGTGGGTCTACGCCGGCGGGGCGGAGGGGGCGCGGGCGCTGCTGTCGACCGTGGCAGGCTCGATGGTCACGATCGCCGGCGTCGGCTTCTCCATCACGATCGTGGCGCTCGTGCTCGCGTCGACGCAGTTCGGGCCGCGCCTGCTGACACTGTTCATGCGGGACGTGGTCAACCAGGCAACCCTCGGCGTCTTCACCGGCACGTTCACCTATTGCATCCTCGTCCTGCGCACCGTGCGCGGCAGTACCGGCGACGTTCAGCAGTTCGTCCCGCAGCTGGCGGTGACGGTCGCGATCCTGTTGACCATCGTCAGCGTGGCTGCGCTGCTCTACTTCTTCCATCACGTCGCGCTCTCGATCCAGGCGCCGAAGCTCGTGGCGTCGGTGGGCCACGACTTCGACCGTGCCATCGACTCGCTCTACCCGACGAAGGTCGGCGACGGCGGACGGCCGCCCGACCAGGACGCGATCCCGAGCGCGGAGCACGGCGCCACCGTGGCCGCCACCCGGACCGGTTACGTGCAGGTCGTGGACGACGCGGCGCTCCTCGCCACTGCCAGGCGCCGCGATGTCGTGGTGCGGCTGCTCGTGCGCCCGGGCATCTTCATCGCCGCCGACCGGCCGATCATGTACGCCCTGCCCCGCGACCGCGTCGACGAGGAGACCGCCGACGCCCTGCGCGACGTGCTCATCGTGGGCGAGGTCCGGACCCCCGAGGATGACATCGAGTTCAGCGTGCGCCAGCTGCTCGAGGTGGCGCTGCGCGCGCTGTCCCCGTCGATCAACGACCCCTTCACGGCGATGGCTGCGATCGACTGGCTGTCGGCCGGCTTCGCGCGACTGGCACGCGAGGAGTTCCCGTCGCGTTACCGGTACGACGACAACGACGTGCTGCGCGTCGTCGCGGACGTCTCCACGTTCGGTGGCATCGTCCACACGGTGTTCAGCCGCATCCGTCACGCCGGCGGCACCAGCCCGGTGGTCCTGAACCGCCTGCTCGAGGCGGTGGGCATCTTTGGACCGTACGTCCGCGTACCGTCGGATCAGGCCGTGCTGCGCGAGGAGATCGACGCCGTCCTCGAACAGGGACGGACCCTCCACCCCGGATTGCCCGACCTGCGCGAGCTCGAACGTCGCTACGAGGCCGCCGCGGCCGCCATCGGCACCGAGGCCGGCGGCTAGTTGTCGATGGTCACCCCGTCACCGAGCGTGAATCGCCGCAGCTCCTCGTCGCAGGCCTCGACGGCGCGCTGTGCCTCGCCGACGAGGAACGGCGTCATCTTCGTCGAATCGACGATGAGCAGGGTGTGGCCGCGCTCGTTGCGGTCGAGGACGATGCGGTCCTCCCCGTGGAAGCTGATGCTCCAGTTGGCCTGGAGCTGGACGAGCTCGGCCAGGACGACCTTCTCGGTGAAGGCCCAGTCCAAGTAGGCGGCGTTCAGCGCGACCACGACGTCCCGCAGCTGGAGCGTCGCATTGCGTCGCAGCCGCGACGCGAAGTGGATCAACCGCAGCCGGGCAAACGGATCGCCGGTGCGCGCCAGTTGCGGAGGGGCGATATCGGGCGCCGGCATCCCGTCAGGCGCGGCGCCCACCAGGGCGGGGAGACTCGCATCGGTCTGGTCGGTCATGACCGCAACAGTCTGACGCCTCCTCGGCCGCTGTGGGCCGCGCCGCTCAGCCGATGCGCCAGCCGGGCGACGCGCCAGCGTCGGGCGCCAGCAGCCACACTGCGCCTGCATCGTCCCCCTCGCCCATCGCGCCCAGGACGAGCACCTCCGACGAGAAGCCGGCGATCCGCCGCGGTGGGAAGTTCACGACGGCGACGACGAGCCGCCCGATGAGCGCTGCCGCGTCGGGGTACGTGTGAGTCAGCTGCGCGGAGCTGCTGCGCGTGCCGATCTGCGGCCCGAAGTCGATCCGCAGGCGGTACGCCGGCGTGCGGGCCTCCGGGAACGGCTCGGCGCTGACGATGCGCCCGACGCGCATCTCGACGCGCGCGAAGTCACTGCTGTCGGTCACGTGCCGGAGGGTACCGGATGATCAGTGCGGCTTCGCCAGTCCCGGTGCCGTCGCTCGGCCGCGACCACGCGGCACGTCGGGGACCGCATTGGCGGCGGCGGCATCGTCGCTCGCATCGGTCTCGTTTTCGCCGTCCGCCTTGGGGCCGCCCTGGTGGCCGCCGCTCATCCAGTGGCCGATGCCCGGGTGCACGCCGAGCTGCCGGGCGATGACGCCCCAGCCGGCGCCCGCGTCGCGCATCGCCGCGATCTCATCCGCCGTCTTGCCGGTCTCCGCCGCCCAGCCAAGGATGCGGACCGCACCACCGGTGCCGTACGAAGCGGCCAACCCCGTGAGCGTGTCGACATCCGTGGTCAGGCCAGCCGCAGCCAGCCGATCAACGAGCGCCTGTGCGGCGTCGGCACTGAGGGCACCGTCGGCCTCGTCCGCCGCCTCGTCCGCCGCCTCGTCCGCCGCCTCGTCCGCCTCGTTGGCGTCCTCCGCGCTCGGCTCAGCCGAGGCAGCAAGCGGCGCCGTCACGGGAGCGGGAGTCGGCCGCTGGGCGGCCATCGCTGTGCCAGCGAGCACGGCAATCAGGGCCACGGCGGCGATGAGAAGTCGGATCGAGCGTTGCATGACACCAGTATGAACGGCCAACCGGCCTCGCCGCTAGGCCAGTACCGGTGCTCTTTGGCAACGACCCGAGCGTAGTACTCAGGTCGGATTGGAGATCATGCGGTCGCACCGTACCGTTCTCGGCACGAGTCGCGCCGTAGCCGCGCGACCGCCTTCCGAGGAGGCAGCGTTGACGTTCTGGAACTGGAGACGGGGCACGCAGATCCCGGCGAGCTCCGGCAGTGCCGCGCTCGCCGCCGCGCCCGACCTCGCACCGATCGAGCTCTACACCGCCGAGGCGCGGATCGTGGGCTGGATCGCGGCCGGCGGGCGGCGCGTGACCGACCTCCTGAACGAGCAGGATGAGCTGCGCCTCTGGCACCCGGCGCCGGGTCCGCTGGCGGACGAGCCGGCCGGCGCGAAGCGTGCCCCGGACGTCGAGGGTGACACCGGTGAATGGCAGTCCATTGCGGCGGCGGAGGTGCTGCTTGCCATGCCGCCCGAGTGGCGCTCGTCGCGGCAGCTCCGCCTCCACCGACGCCTGCGGCGCGTGGCGATGACCGTCGGCCCATTCAGCGTCACCGGCAACCTGCATCTCCACCCCGGCGTCGAGCCGGGGGTCCACCTGCTCAACCGCGGCCAGGCGTTCCTGCCGCTGACCGATGCGTATCTGCTCCACGCCGGCGATCCGCCGTTCGAGCACGTGGTCAGCGTGGCGATCGTCAACACGCGCCACACCAGCCAGCTGATTCCGCTGGTCACGCTCGCCTAGACCGATCTGATGGCGGCGCCTGGCGCCGCGCGGCCAGCAGTCACCGTTCCACCCGATGGAGGTATCAGGACCTGGAGCAGAGCTCAAGGTCCGATTCTCCACCGTGGGTATCGCACAGCCCCCAAGGCCCCGTCGCTCGGCGGCTCCGGCACCGATACCTCCGCCCCATGAAGCGCGGGCCAGCCGGCCGGATGCCGCCCCACACCGCGGCCCCCGCCGGTGGCGCTGGCGACGTCAGTCGGGATCCGGGTCGGCGGCTCCGCTCGGCAGGATCGTGCCCGAGCACGCTCCCCATCCGACGCGCGGACGATCTGGCCCGTCGCCGCCCGCCCAGCCACGCAGCGTCACCGTGTCGCCGTCCTCGAGGAAGGCGCGCTCGACGCCGGCCGCCAGGGTGATCGGGTCGCGCCCGTTCCAGGTGCGCTCCAGCAGCGACCCGGCCGCTGAGCGGCCTTCGCCGGAGATGGTGCCCGATGCAAAGAGGTCGCCCGGTCGAATGCGCGCGCCGTTGACGGTGAGGTTGGCGAGCTGCTGCGGAGCGCTCCAGTAGAGGTTCCGGGCGTTGACCGCGGCGATCTCCTGCGGTGCTCCGCCGTCGACCGCGAGATCGACGCGGAGCTCGATGTCGAGCGCCCAGGCACCGGGGAGCGAGAGGTAGGGAAGCGGCGGCGGGTCCTGCGCACGGGCGGGGACGCGGTATGGCGTCAGCGCCTCCCACGGCACGACCCACGGCCCGAGGCTGGTCGCAAAGCTCTTGCCCAGGAACGGACCGAGCGGCCGATACTCCCACGCCTGGATGTCGCGCGCGCTCCAGTCGTTGACGAGCGTCACCCCGAACAGATGTTCCTCCGCATCCGCGATCGCGATGCGGTCGCCGAGCGCCGTTCCGTTGCCGAGCACGAAGCCGAGCTCGAGCTCGATGTCGAGCGTACGTGACGGACCGAACGCCGGCGACTTGCCCTTCGCCGGGAGGAGCTGACCGCGGGGCCGGCGGATGGGCGTGCCGGAGACCACGATGGTCCCGGCGCGGCCGTGGTAGCCGACGGGCAGCCACCGCCAATTGGGCAGCAGCGGCTCCTCGTCGGGGCGAAAGATCCGCCCCACCGTCGACGCGTGTTCGATCGAGCTGTAGAAGTCGACGTAGTCGGCCGGCTCGAACGGCAGTCGCATCGTGACATCGGCCTGTGGGACGAGATGTGGGGCGATGGGCGCCGGGTCGGCGCCGTCGCGCAGCAGGTCGGTGAGGCGCTCGCGGAGCCGATGCCAGCCCGCTCGGTCCCCGGCGAGGAGCGGGTTGAGGTTCGGCGCGCCAAGCGTGGTGGCCGGGTCGTTGACGGTGCCGTCGAGCAGCCCCGCGGCAGCGACGGCGGCAAGGTCCAGCACCTGTTCGCCGATGGCAACGCCGAGACGCGGTGGACCGCCGCCGCGGACGAATGCGCCGTACGGCAGGGTCGCCAGCCCGAAGTCCGATCCGTCGGGGACCGGTACCCAGGACGCCGTCACGACGGCAGCCAGCCCAGCGCGGCGAGATCGGCCGTCGGCTCGTCGAACGAGCAGCTGCCGTACGAGACGAGCGCATCGGTCCGCAGCGCCGCCACGTCGGCGGCGTCGACCGTGGCGGCGCGCCAGCCGAGGGTTTCCGCCTCGACCGTGAAGCTCGATGCGTCCTGGTCGACGAGAAGCGCCTCGACGCCGCGCGCGTCGAGGACGGCCGACCGCAGCAGCGCGGTGGCGGTGAGCAGGTTGACGAAGCCGTGCATGAGGAGGCCGCTCGGCTCGTCGACGCCGCGCAGCGGATGGTGGAGGCCGGCGGTCGCCTTGAACGGCACGCCATCGGTGACGCACGCGGCAAGGAACGTGGCCACCGCCCACGGGTCGGGGACGAGCGTTGCCTCCTGGCCACCGCTGCGGATCTTGGCGCCGAGCCGCGTGCCCCCCGCCGCGCGCGCCTCCGCGATCGCGCGCACCAGCTCGGCGAGGCCGGTCGCGGTCGTCGAGTCCGGTGCCTCCAACAAGGCCGCGACGGGACCCGCGAAGCCGGCTCGCCGCACGGCCGGCGCCACGGCCGCGGCCGCCGACGGGTCGGGCAGGCGCACCTCGACGACCTCCACCCGGACGCGGCCATCGGTCGCCTCGAGCACAGCCGCGGCGGCGAGGTCGGCCTCGAGAGCGGCGGCGAATTGGTCGCCGTCAGCGCTGGCGGCACCATCTGCCACGAGCGAGACCCGCAGCGCCGCCAGACCCTCCGGCCACGCGGCGGGAATGTCGCCCAGGCGCGACGCCGGCGCCACGAACCGGCCCTGCAGCCAGGCCGTGGGCCCAACCCGGTTGGCGGCATGGGCAGCGAGGGCGGCCGCCATCGGCAGCCGAGCAGGCGGGAAGAGGCCGGCATCGTCGATGAGCCGCTCGAAGAGGACGCGGCGCAGGTCGGGAGTCTCCATCTGCGGTCGAGGGTAGCAGCGCAGCGGCGATAATCGGGCCTGCATGACCGTCCTCCGCTCGACCATCGATCCGGCCGCCCCGGCCACCCGGGCCAATGGCGCCGCCATGGCCGGCCTCGTCGACGAGCTGCGCCGGCGCACGGCGACGCTCGCCGCCGGCGGCGCGGCCGGTGACGACCGATCGATCGCGCGGCATCGGGAGCGCGGCAAGCTGCCGGTTCGCGAGCGCATCGATCGGCTCATCGACCCGGGCAGCGCCTTCCTCGAGCTCTCGACCCTTGCCGCTGACGGCCTCTACGCCGGCGACGCGCCGGGTGCGGGGATCGTCACCGGCATCGGGCAGGTGGAGGGGGTGACGTGCGTCATCGTCGCCAACGACGCGACGGTGAAGGGCGGGACCTACTACCCCCTGACGGTGAAGAAGCACCTCCGCGCCCAGGAGATCGCGCTCGAGAACCGGCTGCCGTGCCTCTACCTGGTCGACTCCGGCGGCGCCTTTTTGCCGCTCCAGGACGAGGTGTTTCCCGACCGCGAGCACTTCGGCCGCATCTTCTTCAACCAAGCGCAGCTGTCGTCGCGCCGGATCCCGCAGATCGCCCTCGTCATGGGCAGCTGCACCGCCGGCGGCGCCTACGTGCCGGCGATGAGCGACGAGACGGTCATCGTCAAGGGCACCGGCACGATCTTTCTCGGCGGTCCGCCGCTGGTGAAGGCCGCGACCGGGGAGGAGGTGAGCGCCGAGGATCTTGGCGGGGCGGAGGTGCACACGACCCTCTCCGGTGTGGCCGACCACTACGCCCTCGACGACGAGCATGCGCTCGCCATCGGTCGCTCCATCGTGGCCAACCTCGCGTGGCAGCGACCGCCGCCGCCGTGGGAGATCACCGCGTCACGCGACCCGGCCGTCGATCCCGCCGGCATCTACGGCGTCATCCCCGCCGACCCGCGGCAGTCGTACGACGTGCGCGAGGTGATCGCCCGAATCGTCGACGGCAGCGAGCTGCACGAGTTCAAGGCGCGCTACGGCGAGACGCTCGTCACCGGCTTCGCCCGCATCCAGGGCTACCCGGTGGGGATCATCGCCAACAACGGGATCCTCTTCAGCCAATCCGCGCTCAAGGGCGCCCACTTCGTGGAGCTCTGCAGCCAGCGGCGGATCCCGCTCGTCTTCCTGCAGAACATCACCGGCTTCATGGTCGGCCGCGAGTACGAGTCGGGTGGCATC
>JBBRWZ010000052.1:0-15385 GCA_038248895.1 Candidatus Limnocylindria bacterium
CGGCGAGGTCGGTACCGATGAGGGCGATTCGCTCGCCGTCGACCAGGACGTCCGCCCTGGTCGTGGTGTCGGCATTGACGATGGTTCCACCGGTGATGAGCGTGCGCATCGGTTCCTCTCGCAGTTTGCCTGTCGAGGGCACATCCTAGCGCCGTCGGCGCGGGGTGGACGCCGGCGGCGTACCATCGCCGAGTGACCACCATCGACCGCCTCCCGTTCACCGGCGATGACGACGCCGACCGCCTGCTGGCGACCGATCCGATGGCGCTGCTCATCGGCTTCGCCCTCGACCAGCAGGTCCCCGTCCAGAAGGCGTTCTCCGCGCCGAAGGTGCTCGTCGCTCGGCTGGGCTCGATCGACGCGGAGACGCTCGCCAACCTCGACGACGCGACCCTGGAGCGGGTCGCCAAGGGACCGCCGGCGATCCACCGCTTTCCCGGCGCCATGGGGAAGCGCGTGCGCGAGCTCGCCGCCCACGTGGTCGCGGAGTACGGCGGCAACGCCGCGCGCATCTGGACCGATGCGGCCGACGCCCGTGATCTCGAGCGGCGCATCGCGGCGCTGCCGGGCTTCGGCGAGATGAAGGTCCGCGCCCTGCTGGCCGTGCTGGCAAAGCGCTTCGGCGTGCGCCCCGCTGGCATCGACGAGGTGCTCCCGGCGTACCCCACGCTCGGTGACGTCGACTCGGCCGAGGCGCTCGCCGACTACCAGGCCAAGAAGCGCGCCTACAAGGCGACGCTCCGGGAAAGCGGCGGGAGCTTCAAGCCGTAGCGGATACGCGCGGGCGGCCGGACGGGCGCCCGCAGGGACGGGCGGCCACGAAGCCTCGGCTGCATCCTGGTTCGTGCGGATCTTGAAGTCGGGCGCCTTCGGCCTGCCTGCTGCGTGACGCGGACCCGGCCTCGCCGCGCGCGCCGTTGACCTGCCACCGATTCGGCACCTGGAGCGCGTTCTAGGTCGAGTTCCGCTGATGTGTCGTCGCCTGGGATGCACCACCCGCGCCGAGGCGCGCGCTTCACGTGCGCTGGCCGCCGATACCTCAGCGGTCGGGGCCGTGCGAAGGGCTGCGGCCATTCGCGCTGCCCGGATTCTGCCCATGAGGACCGATGACCGCCTGTGCGCGCGGTCGGCCCCTGCGTGGCCTGCCCGGAATCCGGGCCAATCGACCAGAGACGACGGGTTCCCCGGTTCGGATGCGCATATTCCGGGCAAGCGCCGCCGCGGATGCGCATATTCCGGGCAAGCGCCGCCGCGGATGCGAGGCGGCGGAGGCCGCGTCAGCGCGCGAGACGGCCCAGCACGGCGGTCGCGCCCGCACCGACGACCGCGCCCAGGATGCCGAGCACCACGCCCACCGCGAGCCCGATGCCCAGCCACTCGAGGTAGGTGGCCGCGCCCCCGAGCTGAGACCCCGCCACGATGTTGACGAGGATGAGCAGGACGACGTTCAGCTCCATGGCCAGCACGCCGGCACCGAGGGCATGCCAGAAGCTGCTGCCGCCGACGCCGTCGGCGATCGTCCACTCCGCGTCCCACCAGCGGAACGTGGCCGTGGCCAGCTCGTCGCGCCCGGAACGGCGCAACTGCACGGCGGCGAGGACCGCGGCGAGGACCACGAGCAGGTACTGGAGCAGGGCCGCGACCGGGGCGAGCTCGACGCCGTCCGACGGCACTCGCCGAAGCGTGATGAGCGTGACCGCCCACGTGAGTCCCAGGGCGATCAGAAAGACCGCGAGATACGGATGCATCCGCACCGATGCCATCCGAGACATGGCTGCCGACACGTGCTTCTGCGCCGCGCGTCAGCCGGCGAACGCCGCGGTGATCGGTGCGTATCGGTCCAGCTGGTCCTCTTCATCGCCGTTCATCAGGTAGATGTTGAGCTGCGTGACACCGGCGTCGCGCAGCTCCTCGAGACGCGCGCGATGCGCGCTCTCCGGGCCCACGATCGCGAAGCGATCGACGATCTCGTCGGGCACGAAGCGCGCGTTGTCGCTTCCCACCTCCGCGTGGTGGTGGTAGTCGTACCCCTCGCGGGTCTCGACGTAGCGCCACAGCGCCTCCGGCAGCTCATCCTTCGGGTAGCGGTTGATGAGGTCCACGACGTGGTTGCTGACGAGCGCCGGGAACCAGCGGACGCGCTCGCGGCATGCCTCGATGTCGTCTGAGACGTACGCGGCCGCGGCGGCCATGACGCGGATCGCGTGCGGGTCGCGTCCCGCCTCCTCCGCACCGGCGCGCACGAAGCCCATGCACCAGCGGATCACGTCGGGGTCGGCGAGCTGGAGGATGATGCCATCCGCCACGCGTCCGGCCGCGCCGAGCGCCTTCGGCCCGTAGCCCGCCACCCACACCGGGACCGGGCCGCCGTTGTTGGCCGCCCACGGCATCTGGACATCGGTCCCGTCGAGCGCGACCGTGTCACCGGCGGTCAGCGTGCGGATGGCACGGCATGCCTCCTCCAGGTACGCCACCGTCATCGGCTTCTTGCCGGCGACGCGCAGGGCGGAGTCGCCGCGGCCGATGCCGAGGTCCATCCGCCCGCCACTGATCTCGTTCAGCGTCGCGAGCACCGAGGCGGTGACGGTGATGTCCCGCGATCCGGGGTTCGTGACGCAGGTGCCGAGGCGCATCCGCTCGGTCGCCCCCGCCATCAGCGTCAGCAGCGGGTACGGGTCACGCCACAGGATGTGCGAGTCGAAGAGCCAGCCGTAGCCGAAGCCGTTGGCCTCCGCGCGCTGCGCGAGGTCGACGGCGCGGCTGTACCGATACTCGGGCTTCAGGGTGATGCCGAAATCCACGGGTGCTCGCCTCCGGTGCGACCGATGCGGGTGGATGAAGGTGAGACGGTACACCGCCCCGCGCCCGGTCGGGCCTGTACCGATGCGTGTCGGCTTCGACGTGTTGGGTATGAATGTCCGGAGCGTGCGCGGTGACGGCCGGCCTGGGTCACTCGGTCTCGCAAGGCGTGCCGTCGACCCGGGAGGTCGGTATCGGCGAACGGATGGCCGGTCTCTGCCAGCGGGGCCGACATCGGCGACCGAATCGGCTCCTGCCTGTCCGTTACCCACCCCGGAGGTCGAAATCGCGTCCTGACTCTCCGGTATCGACCTGCCAGGTCGAAACGGCCGGCCAACCCGGCCGCGCAAGGATGAGCGTGGTCACCGCGAGACGCGCCGGGCCGCCCACCCGCCGAGCGACGCCCCGGCTGCGGCCCCGATGATCGCCAGCAGAAGGACGACCAAATAGGCATCCGCGGATTGCGTTGCGCCGACAATCACGCCTCCCAGCGCGCCGACCGCCGCCCATCCGACGATCCCTCCGCCGATCAGCCCGGCCGCGCCAGGAACGGCCCCGCGGCCGTGACCGCTGCCCGTGCGGCGTTACGGTCGGACGAGGTCGTCGTATGCGTCGGGACGCCGATCGCGGAAGAACTGCCACGTCTGGCGCACCTCCTCGATCTGGTCGAGGTCGAGGTCGCGGACGATAAGCTCCTCGTCGTGGGCATCCCCCACTTCACCGATGAACTGCCCGCGCGGGTCCACGAAGTACGACTGCCCGTAGAAGTCGTCGTCACCGAGGGGCTCGATGCCGACCCGGTTGATGGTCCCGACGAAATAGCCGTTCGCGAGCGCGTGCGAGACCTGCTCGACGCGCCACAGATACTCGCTCAACCCGCGCGAGGTTGCCGACGGGATGAAGACGATCTCCGCCCCGTTGAGGCCCAGCGCCCGGGCCCCCTCCGGGAAGTGGCGGTCGTAGCAGATGTAGACGCCCACCTTGCCCACCGCCGTGTCGAACACCGGATACCCGGTGTTCCCCGGCCGGAAGTAGTACTTCTCCCAGAAGCCCTTGACATGCGGGATGTGCGTCTTGCGGTACTTGCCCAGGTACGACCCATCCGCGTCGATGACCGCCGCGGTGTTGTAGTAGATGCCGGTGGTCTGGGCGTCCTCCTCGTACATCGGTACGATCAGGACCATCCCGGTCTCCTTCGCCAGCGCCTGCATGCGCTTCGTGGTCGGCCCGTCGGGGATGTGCTCGGTGTAGCCGAAGTACTCCGGGTCCTGCACCTGGCAGAAGTACGGCCCGTAGAACAGCTCCTGGAAGCACATCACCTTGGCGCCCTGCTCAGCGGCCTGGCGCGCGTACGTCTCGTGCTTGGCGATCATCGATTCCTTGTCGCCGGTCCACTCCGCCTGCAGCAGTGCCGCACGGACGATTCGCGCCATGAGATCGGTGTCCTCCGAGGGTGTATCGGTCAGCCAGAACGCTTCACAGAAGGCCGATACGATACACCGCCCCAGGCGGGCAACCGGCACGGCTACCCTCATCGCATGCCCTGGCAGCGCCCCGCCAAGATCGCGTTCATCGGCTCGCATTCGGTGCGCAAGTCGAACGCGGTGCACGCCTTCGCGAGCACCATCGGCCGGGCGGGACGCAGCGTCGAGGTCGGTCGCGAGGTGGTGCGCTTCAATCCGCTCGGGCTGAACGAAGGGGCTACGCCGGAGGCGCAGCTGTGGGTCCTGATGGCACAGGTCCAGCAGGAGCTCGAGCTCCGAAACCGCGCCGAGGTGCTCGTCACCGATCGGTCCGTGGTCGACAACTTCGCGTACTTCCTGCGGGTGACCGATGGCGCCGACCCGTTCGCCGTCGAGCCGCTCGTGTGTCGGTGGGCAAAGAGCTACGACCTGTCGGTGCGGCTCCTTCCGGACGTGGCGCTGCTGGCCGACGGGGTGCGGAGCACCAACGATGCGTTCCGTGACGAGATCGAGACGATCCTGGACCGGATCCTCCCCGACTACCTGCCCGCGGATCGCCTCGTCGAAGTGCGGGCCAGCGACGTCACCGCCGAGTTCGACTGGTGGGCGATTGCCGAGCGGCTGGCTTCCCTCGTGGGAGAGCCGCTCGTCGACGGGCAGCTGCGCACGCCGCTCACCTGACGACGCGCTGTGGGCTCGACGCCGAAACCCGTGATGGAGCGCCGGAATTGCACCTGGGCCCGCAGCCAGGCACCGTTTCGCCGACCTGTCACCGGACGCCAAGCACGAGGCGCACGCAGGCGCGCCGGTCACGAGCACGGCCCGCCGATCTGTCACCGAAACCGCTCCGCCACCGAGCGTCGCGCGCCATCTCGCCGATATGCCACTCGACGTGGCTCCGAAGGTGGCGCACCGGGAGCCTGCCGTCCTGATCGGCTGAAGGCCAGCCGCCAACGAGCCGCGTCCGACCCCGTCAACCCCAGGCGGGACAGAATCACCTAGCCGCCCGCAAGCGCCCCGGCGAAGACCTGCCACGCCAGCGCTGACTTGGCGACCAGGCTGAGCAAAACGTACGCGGCCTCGCCGAACAGGTAACTGCGCCACGGCCCGACCTGTCGGTACTGGAGCACCATGTTGAGCGCGAAGCTGTTGAAGAAGACGAATAGCGAGACGAAGATGGCGTACACAAACGCTGGCGGCTCGGCCGCGCTCCCGGGGCTCCAGAGGTAGATGCCGATCACGACCCAGGGCACGGCCCCGGTGATCACGCCGAACCAGTACGCGAGCCAATGCGCCCTCCCGGGCTCCTCGTACCGCTCCATGACCCAGCCGAAGAGGATCATGGCCGCGTTCACGCCTGCGACCGCCACGAGGGCCGCGATGTCGCCGATCCCGGTCAGCATGGCGATCAGGACGATCATCAGCGATGAGCTGAACGCGTATTCCACCCAGCGGAAATAGTTGCGCTGCCGCTCCAGGCCGGACCGATAGACACCGAACACACCCGGAGCGACGATCACGAAATGCGCTGCGGCACTCATGAACAGGAAGGCGGCAACGGCCGGCCCGATCGGGACGGTGAAGAGCTGCGTCAGCGCCAAGGGCGTCCCGGGCGGGCCATCCATGAACGTCGCGGTCACGGGCAAGCTGAAGTCGTTCGAGAGCATCAGGACGGCCACTCCCTGCGCGGCGTGGATCAGACCCATCACCAGGTTGTAGACGCGGAGGCGGCCGATGGCGGCGTCGCTGGGCATGCGTGGTGTGTCCTCGGAATATCGGGTGGTTCGGCCACGGTACGAGCCTGCATCGCCGGGCGGATCAATTCTTCGCGCGCCTACCCGCGGGCGCAGGCCCCTTCAGCGGCCACATGCCACTACGCGTCGTCCGCGGTCAGGCGGTGGCCTTCCCCGGAGAGCGGAACCGGAACCACGCCCAGAATCCGACCGAGATCAGTCCGAACCCGACGAACAGCGCGAGCACGGTGACGAGCGGCGTCCGCGTGCTGTCCGAGAGGTAGCCACTCGCGGGGTTGACGAGGATGTGGAAGAACGTGAAGGCGCCGCTCGCCAGGATCGCGGCCCAGACGGTTCGGTTCCACGCATAGATGGCCTCGCCCGGCAGGAATCGCATCGGCAACAGGCCGAAGACGACTCCCTCGAGGCCGGCGACCATCAGCGCGGCGAGCGCGGTGCGCAGCGCCACGAGCAGGAAGGCGTCACCGACTGGCAGCGCACCGAGGACAACCCATGCGGCGAGGGCGGTGACAAGCATGAGGAGCGCGCCGATGGCCGTCAGCCGCGCCTCGAGGCTCGCGGACAGCTCGCGAGCGAAGGCGAGGCCGATGAGCAGCCCGTAGAGGTAGCCCGGCTCGAAGCCGGTGACGCGCGAGATCGCGACGCACGCAATGCCGACGAGCAGCGAAACCGGCACGATCTTGATCCGCGCCGCATCCCCGGCGCGCCGGTGGACGAGCCAGGCGGGAACGGCGAAGGCGACCGTCACGACCACGATTCCGGCGAGCATGCCGATGAACGTCGCCAGCGAGTGCAGATCGACGCCGAACGTCGGATCGAGCAGGCTGTAGAGCAGGGCCGCTGCCAGCGTGAACGCCACGATGCCGGGCCACGATGCCGACCATGCACCAAACCCGGCGGCCGCGCGACCGAGGCGATCGAGCCGCAGCCAGCGACGGACGTCGGCCTCGTGCTCCTCGAGGGTGGAGTTGAAGAGCTGTCCGGGGAATGGCATGAGCACAACCACGCCGATCGCCAGCGCCGCGCTCTCGAGTACCACGACCGGGTCCAGGCTCACCTCCGACGGGCGCGCCACGGCGTCGGCAAAGGGCAGCGCGCGCGCGTTCCGCTCCCCCGCCACGGGTGCGCCCGTCGTCGCGAACGCCGTCATCTGCACCGTCGACGTCACGGGGTTGCCCGGCGCTGCAAATACCCGCGTGGCCACGTCGCATCCGGAGGCCACGAACCCGGGCACGTCGCTGTTGGCGCCGCCCGCCGCCACCTGCGCGACAACGGCCTGCAGCCTCGCCGGGTCATTGCGGCAGTACAGCCCGGCCAGGTCGGAGATGAAGGTGATCCCGTCGCGCGCGAGCGGATCCGGCCCCGAGGCGCTCGCCGCCAGCACGAGCGCCGGGTCGGCGTAGAACGTGGCGCTCAGGGTGAGGCCAGCGCTCGTGCCCACGCAGAATTGCTCGGCCGCTCCATTGGCGCCACGGTCGTCCTGGCAGGCGAGCCCGTACCGATCCACCACGGCGCGCACCGCGGAGCCACCGGGTCCATCGGTCACTCCGGGTCGAGGGTCGGGCAGCCCATCGCCGGCGGCTGCCGCCGCGAACGCCATTACAAGCGCGGTCGCGACCAGCGGCGCTCCAAGCCGACGCGCCGTCCTGTGGCCCCGAGCGATCACGTCGCTGCTCCCATCCTGCGCATCGCGTCGCGTGCTGCACGGCGTGCGTCCGCGGCGACGCGCTGATCATCCGCCCGGCGCGCGGACCATCGCAAGGGGCGATCCGAAAGCGCGCCACAGACATCGCAGGGAGGGCAAGCAGTGGCAGAATGCCCGCCACGGAGCCGCCTCGACCCGGCTCGCGCTGCCCGGTGGAGGTGACAGATGTTCCGGCCATTCCAGGCGCTGTTCGCGGCACCGCTCATCCGCCGCATCGGATTCCACGCGCGCCGCATCGGCGGCCAGGTGGACCGTCACTTCTTCACCTCGCTGCTGACCTCGGTCGTCGGGTTCGTGGCAATCGCCGCCATCGCGGTCACGCTCCTCGAGGACGAGAAGCGGTCGCTGGCGGGATTCGGAAGCACGTTCTACTGGGCAATCACAACGGTCATCGGCTCCGGGGATCCGAGCTTCGTCACCTCGCCGGGCGGCTTCATCCTCGGTTGGCTGCTCGCCTTCTTCGGGGTTGCCATCGTCGCCGCCATCACCGGAGCCGTCGTCGGCTTCGTCATCGATTTCCTGCTCAAGGAGGGCCAGGGTATGGGCGCCGCGGGGTTTCGTGACCACATCGTCGTCTGCGGTTGGAACCCCACCGCGCGCGACCTCATCGAGGAGCTCAAGGGTGACGAGTTCACGACCAAGGTCGTCGTACTCCACGACAGCGAGCGCAACCCCGCCGGGGACGGCGTCTACTTCGTGCGCGGCGACATCACGAGCACCGACGACCTCGAACGAACCGGGATCCGCGAGGCCGCATCCGCCATCGTCTTCCCCGCGGATCGGTCGAACGAGGCGGACATGCGGTCCATCCTGGCGGTGATGGCGATCGAGTCGATTGCGCCGCAGGTGCGCACGGTGGTGGAGGCCAACAACCCGGCCCACGTCGGCCACTTCCGCCGAGCCGATGCGGACGAGATCCTTGTCACCAGCCAGCTCGCGTCGCACCTGCTCGCCCGGTCGGCGCTGTACCCCGGCCTGACGGGCCTCGTCAGCGACATCGTCTCCGGCGGTGAGGGAAGCGAGCTGTACCGGGTCGCACTGCCGGATACGTACGTTGGGCTGTCGATCGACGATCTCTCCACCAAGCTGCGCGGCGAGCACCGCGCCACGCTCTTGGCCGTCACCCGCGACGGATCGAGCATGACGAACCCCGCGGCCGACTTCCGCCTGCAGGAAGGCGACGATGCCGTGGTCGTGGCCGAGTCGCTCGGCACGCTGCGACCCCTCGAGCTGCAGCACGAATAGACCGGACTCCCGGCACTTTCGCTCAGCTTGGAATCTTGCTCTCCAATGCGTGGGCGAGATCGGCGAGCAGGTCGAGTCTCGGGCCAGCCTCGCCCGGGACGGTCCCCCTGAGACTTAGCTCGATGACCGCCCGATCCCGGGCGAAGACGATTTCCGCTCCGTCGCCGGAGAACTGCGTGCCCGGACAGAGCGCGGCGGTGCTCACATCTCCGAAGTCGGCTCCCGCATCAAATGGCTCGCTACATCCAGACCACTCCGGACCCGCCAGCCAGTCCTGGAAGGACCGAGCACCCTCGGCATCGCTGAATACGTATGAACTGCTTCCGACCGTGATTAAGCGTCCCACACCATCGAACGATCGCTGGCGGCCGCTCACGAAACCACGGCTCTCGAGCTGGGCTCGGTACTCTGGACCAAACAGGTTTTCCCACATGTCGGGCGTGATTTCGCGGTCGATGGCCTGGGCAAACGCCAGGTCAGCGGGAAGATCCGATGTATTCAGGACAAGCTCGTCGGCCGCGATCGCCGGAGCGCTGGGGGACACGGTTGCCACAGCGGTCTCTTCCGGCGTCGCTTGCTCAGTGGCGGCCGGCGTCGGCGCGACCGTCATCACGTCGCTTGCGGCGGCGGATTCCGTGGCCGCGCTGGGTGGCGCGGCCGCGCTGCACGCGGTGAGCGCCGTCATGAATATCACCGTCAGTGCCTTGCGAGTCATGGGCGTACTCCCTTCGTCCGGAACTGATGCGATTCAAGAGCCGTGTGCTCTTTCCATGGGCAATGTCACGAAGCAATCCGATCCACGTCGTTTTGTTCCCTCGTTGATCGAAGGCAGGGTGAAGGTCCGCGGTCAGTGGTTGATTCGACGGTGGGTTGCAAAGAGCCGTCTCACTGCTGGCCGGTGCGTCCCCGCTGGGCTGGAGTGTGGTCGGCCACAAGTGGCGAGCGCGGCACCGGGCAGCACGAAGCGCGCGGTACAAAGCGTGGGCACCCCTCCCTCTCCCAAACCGCGGCTCGGTCTCGCCATTGGCTCTGCGCGGCGATCGCGGCGACCGTGGGCACACTCCGCGCGTCTTAGCCTGCCGGTTTCATACAAGTAGATCACGGCGTGTCAATGCAGGTACACGATGAGGCGCGCGATCCGAGATTGCCTTGACGCGACGCGTCGTGGGTGAACGACCGACGTTTGCGATGCCTATGGCACAATGCCTGACACCCAATCAACACGGCGCGCTGACCTTGAGGAAGCCCATGCCGAAGCCTCTCGTTGGACTTATTCTCTCTGCTCCCGTTGTTCGGTGGCTTGGGTACCATGCACGCCTCGAGCGTGGCGCCGACTAGACCGATGGATCTGCGACTCACCGGCCGCACGGCGGTCATCGGCGGCGCATCGTCCGGGCTGGGCCGTGCCACCTCGGCGGCGCTTGCCGCCGAGGGCTGCCGGCTCCTCCTCTGGTCGCGTGGCGCGGAAGCGCTCGAGGCGGTCGCCGGCGGGCTGCGCGCGGCACATGGCGTGGAGGTGGGAACGGCGACCGCGGATGCCGCCACGCCGGAGGCGGCATCGACCATCGCCGCTGCGGCCGAGGCGTTCGGCCCGGTCGACATCCTCATCCTCAACGCCGGCGGCCCGCCGGCGGCGGGACCCATGGAAACCGATCCCGACGAGTGGCGTCGCTCGCTCCAGCTCCTCGCGGTCACGCCCATCGAGCTCGGGACGCGGCTGCTGCCTGGCATGCGGGAGCGCGGCTGGGGGCGGATCGTGGGGATCCTCTCGAGCGGCGTGCGCCAGCCGATCCTCGATCTCGTCTACTCGAACACCGGCCGCTCCGCCTTCGCGGCGTGGCTGAAGACGACGGCGCGCACCGTCGCCGCGGACGGCATCACCATCAACGGTGTGCTGCCCGGCCGCCTCGCCACGCCGCGCGTCGCGTCGCTCGACGCGGGCCGGGCGGAACGCGAGGGACGCACCGCCGAGGAGGTGCGCGCGGGTCACCTGGCCACCATCCCCGCAGGGCGCTACGGGAACCCCGATGAACTCGCAGCGGTCGTCGCCTTTCTCGCCTCCGATCCGGCGAGCTATGTCACCGGGCAGCTCGTCGCCGTCGACGGCGGCCTCATCGCCGGCATCTGAGGCGGACGATGGACGATCGGGAGCGCGCCATGCGCCGCGCCGCCGAGCTGGGCCTCGACTACCTGCGTTCGCTCGACGAGCGTCATGTCGGCCCGCGGGCGAGCGAGACGACGATCGGCGACCGGCTCGGCGGTCCGCTCCCCGACCGGGGCCGCGACGCGGTGCAGGTCATCGAGGAGCTGGCGGCGGCGGTCGACCCGGGGATCGTGGCATCGGTGGGGCCGCGCTACTACGGCTTCGTCGTCGGTGGGGCGTTGCCGGCGGCAGCCGCCGCGGACTGGCTCACGGGCGCCTGGGGCCAGAACGCGGCGCTTCACGCGCTCTCGCCGGCGGCAGCGGCTGCGGAGCGGGTCGCCGGGGAGTGGATGCTCGAGCTGCTGGGCCTGCCCGCCGATTGCGGATTCGGACTGCCGACCGGTGCCGGGCTCGGCAACGCCATCGGTCTGGCGGCTGGCCGGCACGCACTGCTCGCCAGAGCTGGCTGGGACGTCGAGACCCGCGGCCTCTACGGCGCCCCCGAGCTGCGGGTGGTCATTGGCGAGGAGGCGCACGCGACGGTGCTCACCGCACTCCAGTACCTCGGCCTGGGGCGCGAGCGCGTGATCCGCGTCGCAAACGACGCGCAGGGCCGCATGCGCGCCGACGCGGCCCGCGACGCCATCGCCGGGGCGGGCGATGGGCCGCTGCTCGTCATCGCCCAGGCGGGCAACGTGAACACCGGGGCATTCGACCCGCTGCCATCGATCGCCGACGAGGTCGACGCCCATCCCAACGCCTGGCTGCACGTGGACGGGGCATTCGGCCTGTGGGCCGCCGTCTCGCCTCGCCTGCGCCATCTGGTAGAGGGCGTGGAGCGCGCCGACTCCTGGTCCACCGATGCGCACAAGTGGCTCAACGTCGGCTATGACTGCGGGTTCGTCGCCACCCGTGACCCGGACGCGCACCGCGCCGCCATGGCCGCCACCGCTGCCTATCTGATGCCGAGCGACCAGCGCGAGAACTGGGAGTGGACGCTCGACAGCTCGCGTCGCGCCCGCGGCTTCACGCTGTACGCGGCCATCCGATCCCTGGGCCGCCAGGGCATCCAGGCGCTGGTGGAGCGCTGCTGCAGCCTGGCCGTCCGCATCGCCGATGGCATCCGCGGGACCGATGGCGTGGCGATCCTCAATGACGTGGTGCTCAACCAGGTGCTCGTCCGATTCGGGGACGACGAGCGCACCCGCGCGGTCATCGCCCGCGTCCAGGATGACGGCGTGGCGTGGATGGGCGGAACGACGTGGCATGGCGTCGCGGCGATGCGGATCAGCGTCTCGAACTGGTCCACCACCGAGACCGATGCCGACCGAACCGTCGCCGCCATCCTCGACGCGGTAGCCGCCACCACCTGACCGGCACTCGTCCGGGCGCCGGGGCCGCCGGCGCCACCTGCGCCGCCGGCGCCACCCGCGCCGCCGGCGCCACGCGCGCCGTCTTCCTGGTGGGTCGATATCGGACGCCCAGTGGCCGGTTTCGACCAGGAGGGTCGCATGGGGCCGCTGCTTGACCCTGTTCCTCGCCAGCGTCGACCTGACAAGCACATTTCGGCAACCCACTTGCCGATACCGACCTCCCGGGTCGCAGACGCAGCGTATACTCGGGGGGAGTATGAACGATCACGCACAGCATTCCCCGACTGGCGGCGGCGGTTCCGCGGGCCACGACAAGCACGCGGGCCACGACCCCGATGTCTTCCGCAGGCAGTTCTGGATCGTCCTGGCGCTGACGATTCCTGTCGTCATCTGGAGCCCGCAGGTCCAGGAGATCCTCGGCTACACCGCTCCCCGCTTCCCGGGTAGCGACCTCATCCCGGCCGTGCTCGGCAGCCTCGTGCTGCTCGTCGGCGGGCGCGTCTTCGTCCGCGGGGCGCGGGATGAGCTGGCGGAGCGGCAGCCCGGGATGATGACCCTCATCAGCCTCGCGATCCTCGTCGCGTTCGTGGCGAGCCTGGCCTCGACGCTCGGTATCTTCGCGGTCGAGGTCTGGTGGGAGCTGGCGAGCCTCATCACGGTGATGAGCCTCGGTCACTGGCTCGAGATGCGGGCCATCGTGCAGGCCCGCGGCGCGCTCGACGCGCTGGCCGCACTGCTGCCGGACGAGGCCGAGCGCGTCACCGGCGATGAGACCGAGCACGTTCCACTCGCCGAGCTCCAACGTGACGACGTCGTCCTGGTGCGGCCGGGGGCGCGGGTGCCGGCCGACGGGACGATCATCGAGGGGCAGGCGGACCTCGACGAGTCGATGGTGACCGGTGAGTCGAGGCCGGTGAGCCGCTCCCCTGGGGATCGCGTCGTGGCCGGCACGGTGGCCGGCGGCGGTGCGCTGCGGGTGCGCGTCGAGGCGATCGGCGACGACACGGCGCTGTCGGGGATCATGCGCCTCGTTGCCGAGGCCCAGTCCTCGGGATCTCGGGCGCAGGCACTTGCCGACCGCGCCGCCGCCCTCCTCTTTTACGTGGCGCTCGGCGCGGGCATCATCACCCTCGTCGCGTGGCTCGTCGTCGGCGACGCGGAGCAGGCGCTCGTGCGCACCGCCACCGTGCTCGTCATCGCCTGTCCGCACGCGCTCGGGCTGGCGATCCCGCTGGTCATCGCCATCAGCACCTCGCTCGGCGCGCGGAACGGCCTCCTCGTCCGCAACCGCGCCGGCCTGGAGCAGATGCGCGCGATCGACGTCGTGCTCTTCGACAAGACCGGCACCCTGACGCGCGGCCGGCCGACGCTCACCGGCGTGGCCGCCGGTACCGGAGCCACGGACGAGGAGGTGCTCGGCCTGGCTGCCCGCCTCGAGGCGGATTCCGAGCATCCCCTTGCCGTCGCTGTGCGGCGAGGCGCGGCTGACCGGGGCGTCACGGCGGGCATTCGTGTCACCGACTTCGAGGCGCTGCCCGGCCGCGGCGTGCGCGGCACCGTCGACGGCCGGCGGCTTGCGCTCGGCGGTCCGCGTCTGCTCGACGAGGCCGGGGGCGCGCTGGACGGATCGCTGCGCGAGGCGGCGGATCGGTGGGCGGGTGATGGGGCGACCGTCCTCGTGCTCCTCGACGAGGCACGGCCGCTCGGCGTGCTCGCCATCGCCGACGAAGTGCGGCCGGAGTCGGCTGAGGCTGTGCGCGAGCTACGCGAGGCCGGCGTTCGGGTCGGGATGATCACCGGCGACGCGGTATCGGTCGCGATGGCGGTGGGCCGAGCCCTGGGCATGTCGCCGGATGACGTGGCCGCGGAGGTGCTCCCCGCCGACAAGGACGCGGCCGTCCGCCGCTTCCAGGCGGATGGATCGCGCGTCGCGATGGTCGGCGACGGGGTGAACGATGCGCCGGCGTTGGCCCGGGCCGATGTCGGCATCGCCATCGGTGCGGGAACCGATGTCGCGGTCGAGTCGGCCGACCTCGTGCTCGTTCGAGACGATCCCCGCGACGTGCTCGGCGCCATCCGCCTTGCGCGCGCCGCCTACCGGAAGATGATCCAGAACCTCGTCTGGGCGGCCGGCTACAACGTCATCGCCATCCCGCTCGCGGCCGGGGTCCTCGCGCCCATCGGCTTCGTGATGCCGATGAGCGTGGGCGCGCTGATCATGAGCGCCTCGACGATCGTGGTGGCCGTCAACGCCCAGCTACTGCGACGGGTCCACCTGCGGGCTTGACGGTGGGCCGACGATGGACCGATGCATCCCTGGTTCGTCTTCGCGCATGTCCTGGGCGCCTTCCTGTTCGTGATCGCCCACGGTGTTTCGATGGGCGCCACCCTGAAGCTCCGCGGTGAGCGTGATCGGGGACGTGCGGCCGTTCTGCTGCAGCTGAGCCAGGGCGCTGTCGGGACCATGTATCTCGGCCTGCTGCTCCTCCTCGCGGGCGGCATCGCGGCCGGCTTCAGCGGCAACTACTGGGGGCGGCTGTGGCTGTGGGTCGCCATCGGCGTGCTGCTGCTCGTGACCATCGCGATGTACGCGATGGCGACCCCGTTCTACGCCCGCCTCCGAACCGCGATGGGGATCCCGTACGCGGACGGGAAGATGCGAGACGATGGGCAGCCGCCGCTCTCCGAGGCCGATGTCGACGCGCTCCTCGATTCGTCGCGCCCCGTGGTGCTGGCGCTCATCGGTGGCATCGGTCTGGTTGTCATCGTGTGGCTCATGGTGACGAAGCCCTTCTGACTCCGGTCACCCGACCGACCGACCTGGCGGGTCGGTATCGGACACTGACGGACCGATATCGACCTCCGAGGTCGACATCGGTCAATCCAAGGGCCGTTTCACGCCC